>DAIODV010000173.1:0-7809 GCA_036746615.1 Mycobacterium sp. | reverse complement strand
ATTCGAGAGTTGGATGAAGCAATGGCCCTAGTCGGCGACGAGGATGATGCCTGATGACCTCATCACAATGGCTCGACATCGCGGTTCTCGGCGTTGCTTTCATCGCGGCGATCTCGGGTTGGCGGTCGGGCGCCCTCGGCTCGCTGCTGTCATTTGTCGGTGTGTTACTCGGCGCGATCGCCGGCGTTCTGTTGGCTCCGCATCTCGTCGCCCACATCAGCGCGCCGCGGGCCAAACTGTTCGCCGCATTGTTTTTGATCCTCGGGCTGGTCGTCATCGGCGAGGTCGCCGGTGTGGTGCTGGGTCGCGCAGTGCGCGGGGCGATCCGCAGCAGCTCAGTCCGATTCTTCGACTCGCTGATCGGGGTGGCGGTGCAGCTGGTGGTGGTGCTGGTGGCGGCGTGGCTGCTGGCGACGCCGCTGACGTCGTCGTCGGGTCAGCCCAGTCTGGCTGCGGCGGTTCGGGGTTCGCGAGTGTTGGCTCAGGTCAACGACGTTGCGCCGGATTGGCTGAAATCCGTGCCCAAACGACTGTCGGCGCTGCTGGACACCTCGGGTCTGCCGCAGGTGCTGGAACCATTCAGCCGCACACCTGTGGTGGCTGTGGCGGCCCCGGATGCGGCGCTGGCCAACAGCCCGGTGGTCGCTGCCACTCAAGCCAGCGTGGTGAAGATCCGCGCGATCGCGCCAGGTTGCCAGAAAGTGTTGGAAGGCAGCGGATTTGTCCTCTCGCCGGACAGGGTCATGACCAACGCGCACGTGGTGGCCGGTGCCAACAGCGTCACGGTGGAGGCCAGCGGCAACCCCTTTGACGCCACCGTTGTGGACTACGACCCGACAGTCGACATCGCGATCCTCGCGGTGCCGAACCTGCCGCCCGGGCCGCTGGCTTTCGCCAACAACCCGGCGAGCTCGGGCACAGAGGCAATCGTGATGGGCTACCCCGGCGGCGGCGGCTTTGTTCCCACCCCAGCCAGGGTCCGGGAACTCATCGAACTTAGCGGACCGGACATCTACCGGAATGCGACCGTCAACCGCGAGGTCTATACGATCAGAGCCAGTGTGGAGCAAGGCAATTCGGGCGGACCGCTAATCGACCTGAATGGTCAGGTGCTCGGTGTGGTGTTCGGTGCGGCGGTCGACGACAACGACACCGGTTTCGTCCTGACCGCCAAAGAGGTGGCAGCTCAGTTGGCGCACATTGGCGACACCGCGCCGGTGCCTACCGGGGAGTGCGTCAGCTAAGCGGCGAGCGGTACACCCGCTCGAGGAAGCGCATCAGGTGGCCGTTGACTTCATCCGGCATCTCTTCGTGGCTGAAATGCCCTGCGCCGGCGACTGATACGTAACGGCCGTGCGGCGCGTAGCGCTGCGTTCGCTCGACTGGGTCGGCCAGCACGTACGGATCGGCATCGCCATGGATGTGCAGCATCGGAATCCCGAACGGTCGATTCATCGATCGCATGAAGCGCCGGCCCTCTTCACGCAACTGGCTACGCACCGCCCAACGCTGATATTCCAGAGCGGAGTGCGCTGCTGACCGAATTTGAATCGCCTGCCGCAGATGGGTGATCGTTTCGGAAAAGTCTTCGGATGCAACCCATTTAGCGCTGGCGCGGCTACGCACGAGACGCTCGATCTCCGCGCCGTTATGCCGGGTCAGTGCACGCTCCGGCCAGATCGGCACCTGGTACCGCAGCAGCGAGGGCAACAGCGCAGCGCCCTGATCGCGGCGGGTGAGAGCCGAGCGGCGCAGAGCGGCGGGGTGCGGTGAACTCACGACGGCGATGGCGCGCACCAGCCGTGAATGCAGCACCGAGGTTGCCCAGCAGACCAGCCCGCCGTCGGCATGCCCGACCAGAGTCGCCGACGTGTGTCCCAGTGCCCGGATCAGTCCGGCGGTGTCCCCGGCCAGCGTCCAGCCGTCGTAGCCGCGGGGCGGTTTGTCGCTGCCGCCGTAGCCGCGTAAATCCACCGCGACCACCCGGGCTCCGCTCAAACCGCGCAGCTGGTGACGCCACGACCACCAGAACGAGCCGAAGCCGTGCAGCATGATCACCAATGGGCGCGCCGTCGGAGAGCCGGCTGCACCAGTGGGCGCTGCCTCGACGACGTGGAACCGAATGCCGTTGGCGTGCACGTCCAGATGGCGCCATGGCCCGTCGATCCGGGTCACCGACGGATCTGGTGGCGACATCTACCAACCCGATGGGTCGGCGGGCGTCCCGCCGTGCGGCGAACTGAGCGCGCGCCCGGAGGTCTTGTCGTGGCTCGGCGTGAAAGCGGTCCGGGTTTCCTTGACCGATTCGATGGTCTCCCGCGGTCCCCGGATGCGTCGCACCTTCAGGTAGCCGAACAACGCCAGCACCGCGGTAAACACCACCATGATTCCGAACACGATCAGGAAAGCCGCCCAGCGCCACAGCCAGGTATCGAGCAGTTCGGCCACGAAAAAGAAGAAAAAGAACGTCGAGTAGAAACCCACCACCAGCGCCGAGATGAAGAAAACGCTGCCGGTTAGGCCTTTCTTGACGTCGCGGGTGATTTCCGAGCGAGCCAATTCGACCTCGGCGCGCAACAGGGTCGACATCTGCGCAGTGGCGTCCTTGACCAATTCGCCGATTGAGGGCTCGGCGGACAACGCGTGCGGGTCGGTCAAGGGAATCGTGGTCAGCGTGTGAGGAACCCCGTCCTTGCGGTCGGCGTTCTTTCGATCTGACTTGCTCACAAACGTCCTCCCAGCCGAACCTGATTGTCCGGGATTCATGTTGCCATGCGCTCGGTTGCCAGACGAGGCCAACCGGGGCCAGCGGGCCTGGTGAGGGATCGACGCTGGCGGGCAGCGCTCACGTTAGACTGGCGCCGCCGCATCGCCTGCGAGTCAGGCTTGTCGACGGGAGTAGTTCTTTGCAGACCACGTACCGCTGGCTGCTTCGTGTCGCGGCGGCGTTGGTGATCGTGGCATCGGTGGGCCTGGCCGGCCTGGGTAGCGCGCGGGTAGGAGCGGACGACAGACTGCCACTCGGCGGTGGAGCGGGCATCGTCGTCAACGGCGACGCCCTGTGCACACTGACCACCATCGGCACCGACGCCAAAGGCGAGTTGATCGGTTTCACCTCGGCGCACTGCGGCGGCCCGGGTGCGGTGGTGGCCGCCGAGGCGGCAAAAGACCGCGGCACCGTGGGAACCATGGTGGCCGGCAATGACAATCTGGACTACGCGGTCATCCAGTTCGATCCGGCCAAGGTGACGCCGGTCGCCAACTTCGGCGGCTTCGTGATCAACGGCATTGGGCCAGATCCGGCGTTCGGTCAGATCGCGTGCAAACAGGGCCGCACCACTGGGAACTCGTGTGGCGTGACGTGGGGCCCGGGCCAAGACCCGGGGACGATCGTCATGCAGGTATGCGGACAACCGGGCGACTCTGGCGGTCCGGTGACCGTCGACAATCAACTCGTTGGCATGATCCACGGCGCCTTCAGCGAGAACCTGCCGGCCTGCATCATCAAATACATCCCGCTGCACACCCCGGCAGTCGTTCAGTCGATCAACGCGATCTTGGCTGACATCAACGCCAAGAACCGGCCCGGCGCCGGATTCGTTCCGGTTGCGCCCTGACGACTATTTGGCGGCGCGGATCGCGTCGAACACACCCGGATCAAGCAGCGTCGACGTGTCGCCGAGTTCGCGATCCTCGGCGATGTCGCGCAGTAGGCGTCGCATGATTTTGCCGCTGCGGGTCTTTGGCAATTCGGGCACCACGTGCAATTCGCGCGGTCGGGCAATCGGCGAGATGACCCTGGCCACCTCGGTGCGCAATTCGTCGATGATCTCCTCGCCCGTCGTCTCGGCGTGATCGGCTTGCAAGACGACGAATGCGCAGATCGCTTGACCGGTGGTGTCGTCCGTCGCTCCGACCACTGCGGCCTCGGCGACGCCGGAATGTCCCACCAACGCCGACTCCACTTCGGCGGTCGAGATGCGATGCCCTGAAATGTTCATCACGTCGTCGATGCGACCCAGGACCCAGATCGCGCCGTCGGAGTCGTAACGAGCACCGTCGCCGGCGAAATACCAGCCCTGCTCGGCGAATTTCGACCAGTACGTGTCGCGGAAGCGGTCGGGGTCGCCCCAGATTCCGCGCAGCATGGACGGCCACGGCTGATCGAGCACCAGGTATCCGCTGGCGTGCTCACCCTCGTCGCTCGACGGCGGTGAAAGCTGGTTGCCGTCGTCATCGACGATCTTGGCTGAGATACCGGGCAGCGGTGTCATCGCCGATCCCGGTTTGGCCGCAGCGATTCCGGGCAGCGGCGAGATCATCGCCGCGCCGGTCTCGGTCTGCCACCACGTGTCGACAACCGGAGTGCGGTCGGCGCCGATCACTTTGCGATACCAGCGCCAAGCCTCCGGGTTGATCGGCTCTCCCACCGAGCCCAGCAGCCGCAGACTCGACAAGTCGTGGGCGTCCGGGATCTCGCGGCCCCACTTCATGAACGTCCGAATCATCGTCGGCGCTGTGTAATAGATTGTAACGCCGTACTTTTCGATGAGCTCGAAGTGGCGGTGCTGGTTAGGGGTGTCCGGCGTGCCTTCGTAGAGAACCTCCGTCACACCGTTGGACAACGGCCCGTAGACGCTGTAGGTGTGCCCGGTAACCCAGCCGATGTCGGCGGTGCACCAGAACACGTCGGTTTCCGGTTTGACATCGAAGATGTAGTGGTGTGTGTAGGACGACTGGGTCAGAAAGCCGCCGCTGGTGTGCACGATGCCCTTGGGCTTGCCGGTGGTGCCGGAGGTGTAGAGCAGGAATAGCGGATGTTCGGCATCGAACGCCTCGGCGCTGTGGTCGGGCGACGCCGAGTCGACGACGTCATGCCACCACAGGTCACGACCTTGCGTCCACGGCACGTCGATCCCGGTGCGGCGGACCACCAGGACGTGTTCGACAGGGCTGTCCTCGCCGACTGCTTCGTTGGCCGCCTCCTTCAGCGGCGCCGGCTTTCCGCGCCGGAACTGCCCGTCAGCGGTGATCAGCAGTTTGGCTTCAGCGTCAGCGATTCTGGCGCGCAGCGCCGTTGCGGTGAACCCCGCGAATACCACGCTGTGCATGAGGCCCAGCCGCGCGCAGGCCAACATCGCGATGACGGCTTCCGGGATCATCGGCAGATAAATCGCGACGCGGTCTCCGGCCACAAGACCCAGATCTGAGAGCGCGTTGGCTGCTTTGCACACCTCGGTCTGCAAGTCGCCGTAGGTCAGAGTGCGGTCTTCGCCGACCCGCTCACCTTCCCAATGGATCGCGATGCGGTCAGCGTTGCCGGCTTCGACATGGCGGTCGACGCAGTTGTAGGCGACATTGAGCTTTCCGCCGGTGAACCATTCGGCGAACGGCGCTTTCGACCAATCCAGGACCTGGTCGAATGGCTTGGACCACGTCAGTCGATTGGCCTGCTTGGCCCAGAATTCGAGCCGGTCTTTGTCGGCCTCGCGGTAGAGCTCCTCGCCAGCGTTGGCGTGCGCCGCGAAGTCGTCCGACGGGGGATAAGACGTGGTCGCAGAGTGGGTCTCGGTCACCTGCACGAGGGTAATCGGGATCGGGTCGCCGTTACATCCGGGCTTTGCTTGAGTTAAGCAGAAGTTTGCTTGCCGAGCCGATGGTCAGTTTTCGAGCCGCTCGAAGCAGTAAAGCCGCGCCGGGCTGGGATAGGAGATCCTTTTCGCCCCCTCCGGACATAGCCCGGCATCCGTGCTGCCGTCGACACGTTTGACGACCTTGACGACGGATTGCGAGCTATCGCAGGCGGTAGCGGCAAACGAAAGGTTCAGACCCGTGCCGGTCGCCACATAGCACTGGCCTTCCTTGAGGTTGAGTATCAAGCACAGGGTGGTGGTCCCGTCGAAGTGGTACGCGTACTTGGAGTCCTCAAGCTTGCCGTCGGGGCACTTCGCCGAGGACCCACCTTTGGCTGCGACCTCGAAGATGGAGTCCGGCCTGTTGCAGTCCTGAGGAGTCGCGGTGCGGATGGGTTCCTCTTTCATCTCGGATGCGGCAATGCATTGACCGACATCCGCGGAGCGGGCCGAGGTCCCGGCCCGCAACGCGGCCTGGCTTACCTTGCCGGCAATCCCGAGCACGCCGAATCCCAGCAGGAGGGATCCCAGGACGATCAGCGCTGTGCTCGACGATCCACGGGGCCGCGGCGGATAGCTGGCCGGGTACGTCGGTGGGTACGTTGGCGGCGGAGGCGGTGGGTAGCCAGGCGGGTATGGACTTGGCGGTGGGTAACCGGGCGGACCCATCGGGTTGGCGAATGGGGGCGGCCGGCGACGTTGTGAACGTTGCCGAAGACCGACGATCAACAAGACCAGCCCTACAACGGGGATAGCGATCAGCCCGATCACGTACCCGATGTGCTCGGCGACGCTACCCTCGGCGAGTTCGGTGACAATCACGCCGGGATTGTATTAGTCACCGCTGATCCAAGGAGGACGCTTGCGTCGCTCGAGTATCGTGGCCGCCGCCGCGATGCTGCTCGCGGTTGCACCGCTGGCCGGCTGCGATGTCGGCAATGTCCGCACCGACGTCGTGATCGTCAACGCCGGTGAACCACAGAACCCGCTGATTCCGACTAACACCAACGACAGCAACGGCGGACGGATCATCGACCGGCTATTCGCGGGCCTGATGTCCTACGACGCCACCGGCCGGCCCGACCTCGAGGTCGCCCAATCCATCGAGACCGCGGATGCGGTCAACTACCGGATAACCCTCAAGCCCGGTTGGACGTTCAGCGACGGCACGCCAGTGACCGCACATTCTTTCGTCGATGCCTGGAACTACGGCGCGCTGGCCGCCAATGCCCAACTGCAGCAGAGTTTTTTCAGTCCAATCGCCGGTTTCGACGACGTCGCGGGGACCAACCCGATGGCGACCACCATGTCCGGCTTGCAGGTTGTGGACGATCACCAGTTCACCGTGCGGCTCAAGGCACCGACGATCGATTTCAAACTGCGGCTTGGTTTTTCGCCGTTCTATCCACTGCCAGCCGTTGCATTCAAGGATATGGCGGCGTTCGGTCAGCATCCAATCGGCAACGGCCCTTACACGTTCGCTGATGACCCTGGGAGTGCGGCCTGGCAACACAACGTCAAACTGGATCTGGTGCCCAATCCCGGCTATCACGGCATCCGGCTACCGCAGAACAAGGGGCTGCGGTTCGTCTTCTACGCCAACCTCGACACCGCGTACGCCGACTTGCTGTCGAGCAATCTCGATGTGCTGGACACGATTCCGTCCAGCTTGCTGTCGGTCTACCGCAGAGATCTGGGCGACCGGTACGTCAGCGCACCGGCAGCAGCGAACCAGACGCTCGACACCCCGCTGCGGCTACCGCACTTCGGCGGCGAGGAGGGCAGGCTGCGCAGGCTGGCGATCTCGGCCGCCATCAACCGGGCACAGATTTGCAGTCAGATCTACGCCGGAGCGCGGGCACCGGCGCGCGAATTCACCGCAAGTTCGCTACCAGGCTTCGACCCGCACATCCAGGACAACGACGCGCTCAACTTCGATCCGGACCGGGCGCGGCGGCTGTGGTCACAGGCCGACGCGATATCGAAATGGTCCGGGCGATATGCGATCGCCTACAACGCCGACGGCGGACACCAGGAGTGGGTGGACGCGGTGGCCAACAGCATCAAAAACGTTTTGGGTATCGATGCTGTCGGCGCGCCGCAGCCTACCTTCGCCACGTTTCGCACGCAGATCACCACCCGACGCATCGCCACTGCGTTCCGCGCCGGTTGGCAA
>DAIODV010000172.1:0-7810 GCA_036746615.1 Mycobacterium sp. | reverse complement strand
CCCCCCTCCCCCCCCCCCCCCGCCGGTCCCCCCGGCGCCGCCGTACGCGTCGGTGCCAACGTATGCGGCGCTGCCGCCATTACCGGCGTTGCCGCCGTTGCCGCCGTGACCGGCATCGCCGCCGGCGGCGCGCTCAGTGTTAAACCCGCCTGTCCCGCCGCCCCCTGCGGCGCCGCCGTTTCCGCCACTGCCGCCGTTCCCGCCGCTCATGCCTTCTATGTAGCCGTTGGTGCCGCCGCCACCGTCGCCTCCGATGCCGCCTTGGCCGCCATTGCCCCCAGTGCCGCCGCTGAAGCCGATGGCGCCCAGCCCGCCGTTGCCGCCGGAGCCCGCGGCGCCGCCGTCCCCGCCGGCCCCGCCGGTTCCGACGACGTTTGACCCGTCGATCCCAGGCCCGTCGTAGTAGCCGTTGCCGGGCGCACCGCCTGCGCCGGCCGCCCCGCCGTCTCCGCCGTTGGCGCCGTCACCGCCGATGCTGCCGATGCCGTTGCCGCCCCCGCCCCCGTTGCCGCCGGGGCCGCCATTACCGCCGGCGCCGCCACTGCCGTTGAACCCGTAGTAGCCCGCGTTGCCGTTATGCTGGGCCGCCGCGCCGCCTTCCCCGCCGTGCCCTCCTGCGCCACCATTGCCGCCGGCAAAGCCGGGGTTGTCGCCCGCCGCGCCGTTGCCGCCGCCGCCCCCGGCGCCACCGTTGCCGCCGGCGCCACCTTCGCCGCCGCTCCCAAAGTGGACGCCGTTGGCCAAGTTACTTGCGCCTTGCCCTGGGCCGCCACCGCTGGCGCCGTTACCCCCCGACCCGGCGGCGCCGCCGTGGCCGCCTACGCCGCTAACGCCAGTGCCGCCGCTTCCGCCGTTGCCGCCGGCGCCCCCGGCTCCGCCGTCACCGCCGCTACCGCCCGGGCCCGTGGCATACCCAGCGCCCCCGATTCCGGCAGCTCCGCCGTCACCGCCGTCGCCGCCGGCGGCGCCATTACCGCCATCGCCGGACATCGATCCGCCGTTGCCGCCGTTGCCGCCCGCTCCGCCGGATTGGCCCGCCGTGCCGTTGCCGCCGTTGCCCGCCGCGCTGGTGGCCGTGCCGGCTGCACCGGTGTTGCCGGCCGCGCCGGCGGCGCCGTTACCGCCCGCCCCGCCATCACCGCCGTTGCCGATCAGGTCGGCGTTCCCACCGTTTCCGCCGGCACCGCCGTCGACACCAGCGCCGCCATCGCCGCCGTTACCGATCATCCCGGCGGCTCCTCCGTTACCGCCCTGGCCGAGCGCGTCGGTGGCGCCGTTGCCGCCATTGCCGAACCACAACCCGCCGGCTTCGCCGTTAGCTGCTGCCAACGTTGAGCCCGGCGTCCCGTCGGCGCCGTTGCCGATCAGCATGCCGCTGTTGCCAAAGTCATGCCACAGCGCGTTGAGCTGAGCGTCGTACGCGGCACCGGACGGGCTGGCGATCCATTCTTGCGCGAGCGTCTGAAGCATGGTGTCGAACGAACTAGCAGGATCAGACGCCGCCGCCAGCGCCGAATCCGCAACGCCCCCACCAACATTGCTGCTGGCATCAAGACCGGCTAGCGGGTCGAACAGACTGGAAAGGGAGCCCGCGATCGAGTCGATGATCGACTCAAACCCGTCCGCGTGAGCGACCGGCGCGGCGGCCAGCGGAGTCATCGCAGCCGCCAAAAACGCCCCCGCGGCGGCAACCGGGCCGATCACGCGCCGTCGACGAGCTTTGCCGTTGCGCGACCGACGATTTCGCTCGCTTGCGTGCTGAGCCATCGTCGGCTCCTGAAGGCCCTGGAGTTTCCTTAGGCGTCTCTAAGGTAGCTCGGAACATAGTCCTCAAGCGGGCAGTTGTCTGCCAATTGTTCGAAGCCTTTAAAAAGTTGCCGCCGAGATAATTCGGTAATTACGGCGGTGTCAGTTTTCGAACAGCTTGCGGTGATATTGATATTGCGCTATTTGCCCAGGTAATACGGCCGAAGATGGCAGTCGGCGTGCAATGACGTTTGAAATTGTCCTGGTTTGGTTACGCCGACCCGGTGCGGTCTCACCTAAATGTCGCGTGGCCGCGCTAAGCGACAGGAGCGAAGAAGGAGCCCATCGTGAAGTTCACAACGACCATTGTCAAGACGGCCATCGGCGCCGCGGGAGTAGCCGCCGCGAGCGTTGTCGCCGCAGCAACAGCCGTCGCCGCGCCGCCAAACATCCAGGGATTCGGTACCAGCGAACCGCTGATCGACGGGCCGTTGGTGACGACCTACACGGTGAGCAACCTGCAGCCCAGCAACGTGGCGATTCCGGGCTACACGCCTAAAGGAACGCTCTATCAAGCGGACATCACCGCAAGGTCCGACGGCGGGCTCGTTACGCCGATGGTTAACGACTTCATCGCGCGCGGACCCAACGGTCAGAACTACCGGGTGATCGACAAGGTTCAGGCCCCGGGCAGCCTCAACCCGGCGCCGATTCCGCAGGGCAACGAATCAACGGGCACGCTGTACTTCGACGTGACCGGCGCACCGCCGAACGGCGTCGTCTACAACGACGGAATGCAAGACATTCTGATGTGGACGTCGAATGTTCCTGGCAATGCCGGGCAAGGTACGCCGCCAAACGCGGTTCCCGCGCCGGGTCAGCTTCCTGGTACGCCGCCCAACTCGGGTCCGGCACCGGGTGGGGTTCCTGGCCCGACCACCTAATCAGGTTGCAGATATCTCCCCGCGCCGCGCCTGGCGGCGTGGGGAGGTTTGCCTCTGCGTAATTCTGAGCCGCCCAATGCGTGCTTGCGCTGGTGTGCGGCGGGTGAGGGCCGCAGTTGCCAGGCCATTGCCAAACGAACAGTGCCACTGTCCTTTACGCTCGAGCCATGCGCGATCGGGCCACGATCGACTCCGAGTTGCGGCGCTTAGCGGAGCTACGCCGTTCAATCCGCGCGCACGGCGGCGAGTTGTCCAGCCGTCAGATCGACGAACTTCTTGACGAGCGCCTGGGGCACCACCCGGAGATATCGGAAGCCGGGCGGTTGCCGACGCCGGGCTACACTGCGACGAGACAGCCGACATCACGACTGATCGCGCGGATGGGTGTGCTGCAGCGCGCCGGTCTCCGCGCCGCATTGCCGTTATCGCTGTTGAGCGTTGCCGCGGTGTCAGCGGTGATGTTCGCCGCTCACAACACCCACACAGCGGCGCAGCCGGTCGCAGTCCCGCCATCAAGTGCGCAGCCCGCGCCGGCGGCGCCGAAAGCACCTGCCACGGTCGCGCCGAAGGCGCCCGCGCTGACGGTTGACATCGTCGACCGGGCGTTCATCGATGCGTTGAAACAGGAGGGACTGCCAGTTCCGAGCCGCGAATATGTGGCGACCCACGGGCACGCGGTCTGCGACTTCCTCGGACAGCAATCCAATTTCGAAGAGGCGGTCAGCCTGGTGCAGCGGACGTCGATATGGGATGCCACTCAAAGCGCCGACTTCGCCGCGGGTGCCATCGTGTCCTACTGCCCTCAGTACAAACCTGGAATCCAAGGCCAGACGCAGCAGGCATCGCAGGATGCTCTCGCGGATCTGCAACGCATCGAAGGTGACCTGCAACGGATCCAAGGTGATTTGCAAGGCATTCGGGATGATCTGCCGGCGATCCCAGGCCACTGATCAGCCAGCCACCTGCGGAATCTCCGCGAAGGTGTCGTGTTGGTGAACGGGAGCTGCGAACTCCCCAAAATCCGACACCGCATTGGCAACACCTAATACCCTTAGCCGCAATGTTCTTCGGTTGCGTTCGACGCCTCAGCGCAGTGCTCGTGCTGCTTACAACCGCAATGTTGGTGGGAGCGTGTCACTTCGGTCATACCTCGACCGCTGCGGCGGGGATTGGGCAAGAAGTCCGCGACGGGGCGTTCGCGTTCATCGTCACCCACGTTGACCGCGCCCCGACTCTCGCCGACAAGCACGCCCAAGGCGTGTATGTGATCGTGTCGATGGCGATCAGGAACGTCGGCACCGAGCCGCAGATGTTCGAGTGGGCCGCTCAGAGGTTGAAGGACAACACGCGGAGGGAGTATTCGCCGAGCTTCATGGTCCCCTCGCTATTCGGGGATGTCGTCAATAGCCTCGGTCCCGGTCTTCAGGTGAGCGTCAAGCTGGCCTTCGATGTGCCGCCCGGTACGAAAAAACCGACCGAGATCGTGCTGCACGATGCGCTGTCCTCACACGGAGCAACGGTCAATCTGGCGCAGCAGCCGCCATCCTCGTCTCCACGCCCGGCTAGCGGAGGCTGACTCCCTCAGCCGGTGGTGTGGACGATCAGCACGTCGGTCTTGGACCTGCGAGAGACTTCGGACGGGACCGATCCCAGCAGGCGCCCGGCGACGCTGCTAAGTCCGACGTTGCCGACGACCAGCAGGTCGGCATGGACGTCCTCGGCCAACTGCACCAGCGCGGTGATGGGGGCACCGACGACCGGCCTCTCCTCCACGTTCTTGGCACCGGCGTGATGCGCCCGCTCCCTGGCGTCCCGCAAAATCGCGTAGTAGGGGGCCTGGCCCACCGTCCGGTAGTCCGCGCCGTGGTCACTCCCCGGCGGGACGGCGTAGCGGCCCTTTTCCTCGGGGACGGGCAGATGCGCGGTCGCAACGATCAATTTCGCGCCGTGATCCGCAGCGATCGCGGCTGCGCGGTCCACCGCACGCAGCGACGAATCCGAGCCGTCGGTGCCGACCACGACGGTCTGATAGCCGTTCGTTTCCGCCATCACATCTCCTCCGTATCGAGCGGCGCGCTGATGAGCATCACCGTAACTCCCGCCGACCGACAAGTGCGGCGAATCCCCAGCGATCGGCTTGTGACACCCTCTGCCAGCAGCGGACGAAGACATGGTTGGCCTGGACGCTGTGCGAGACTGTGTCCACCAAGCGACTGGAGGGTTGTATATGTCGGGCTGGACGTCTGGAAGCCGCATCGCCGCTCTAAAGGCAGCTGGAGCTGCCTCGATATTGGGCTTGCTGCTGGTTGTGAGTGCGGGTTCTGCACTGGCGGATCCGGACCCGGCCCCCGGCGATCCAGGGGTCGTCGCCCCACCCCCAGGGCCGCCTGCGCCGCCGCCTGTGAGGATCGTTCCTGCCAACGGGGCGACGGTGGGTGTCGGCCAGCCGATCCTCATCAACTTTCCCGGGCTGGTCGATGACGCAGGCGCAGCCGAGGCCGCCGTCCACGTCACTTCAGTCCCGCCGGTCGACGGCAAACTCTATTGGCAGAGCCCGACGCAGCTACGCTGGCGCCCGCTGAACTTCTGGCCCGCCCATACCGAGGTGACCGTCGATGCGGGCGGCACAGTGTCGACGTTCCATACCGGGGACACCCTGGTTGCCACGGCCGACGACGCCACCCACCAACTGACCGTTACCCGGAATGGGACCGTGGAGAAGACCATTCCGATGTCGATGGGCATGGCATCCGGCGGTCACCAAACCCCGAACGGCACCTTCTGCGTTCTAGAGAAAATGCCCTCGGTGGTAATGGATTCTTCGACTTACGGCGTCCCGGTTAGCTCGGCGAACGGGTACCGGGTGACGGTCGATTTAGCCGTCAAGTTCGACAACAGCGGCGATTTCGTGCACAGCGCTCCATGGTCTGTCGATGACCAAGGTAAGCGCGACGTCAGTCACGGCTGCATCAACATCAGTCCCACCAATGCAAAGTGGTTCTTCGACAACTTCAGCCCCGGTGATCCCATCATCGTGACGCACTCCACCGGTACCTACACCAGGAACGACGGCTCCAACGACTGGCAGACCTAGCCTCGAAGTCCTACCAGGCCTGCGGTAGGCCAGCGCCAGTTGTGCATTGCCAGAACTCGTGCAGAAACTCGAGTTCCTCGGGACGAAGTTCCGGATGCGGCACGTCCAGGACGAACACCACGCGGCGGCGGTCGGACTGCTGGAAGACCTCGTGCTCGTAGGAGTCGTCGATTTTGATGCACCTGTCTTGCTTCCAGGTGATCAGCTGGTCGTGAATACGGATGCGGCAATCATGTTCGGGCACTTCGATTCCCAGGTGGTAGCGCATGCGGGTGTTGATCTCCGAGGTGTGCGGCCGCACATGCGTCTTTGGGTTCATGATCGAGAAGAACGCCATGCATCCCATGCTGCCCACGCCAGCGAGGCCGCCCAGGAACTCCGCGATCCTTGGACACTTGCGCGCGTTGTCGACCTGGAGTTTGGCGTACCCGTCGTAGAAAGGGAAAACGGTCCAGTTGCGGCCGTCCGTCAGCCCGCTCGCGTGGTCCCGCGCGTCGACTTGGTACTGGTTCGGGTCGATCGCGGCGAATTCCTCTCGGAACATGCCAGCGTTCTGCTCGAGGAGCTCGCAGATCTCGTCGGATGACCAGACGGGGTGGCTCGTCAGATGAGAGCAAAATAGGGCGGGAATCTCGTTGGGCCAGCGGTCACCGCAAGGGACCTGCTCGCCGTTGATCGGGCTGTTGACGGCGCTGCCAGGCGTCATGTGCGAGCCGAAACGCTGACCATTAAGCCACAGGTTGTCAAAGAGGGTCTGTAGGCGGGCATCGTCTTGGTACCGCGACAGCAGCGCCAAGATCCTCGTGGCACTCCTCAATTGGGCGAACACCGACTGCGAAGGAGCCGACTGCGGGTTATGAGCGTCCAACATGCTCGCTACTAAATCCTTTCGTCGACCGATTAGCGTTGGCACACAGGCACATTCAGCCGCGCTCTCTCCGGCGTCGGCGTGGTTGGTCTGTCACCGAGCTCGCCATCGGAAAGCGTAGCCAATCCGGCCGCCTGCGCACTCCCCCTCGACACTTACTCGCAGCCAGGCCGAGCGCAGTACACGACAGGTGAAAACCAGTACCGGACTACTGGTGTGCTTGGCAGCTGCCCCTAAGAAACTACGCAGAGGGACTGAGAAGAGGAGGCTCGGATGACCACCCACCAGGGTCCGCTCAGTAGGGCGGTGGCCTACCGGGCCGGAGCAATTGCCAACGGCGTGGAAGCGAACGAACGTCGCCGGCGACGCGAGCCGCGCGTCATCGACTGGGACAAGGCCATCGCCAACCTGCGCCACGTACTGGACGACAATCGCGATCCCGACGTTTGAACGGGCGGGGCCCAAACCGGGCGGCCCGATTGCCTTCACGCCGGCCACGGGCGGCCGGAATAGCTCTGACCGCCGCCGCGCCGCATCGATGCCATGTGTCGGTGTTGTCGGACTGCGCTTAGCCGGGCTGACCGGTTTGGCCGGTGGCGCCGTTGGCGACGGGACCGGTGCCCCCATCGCCGCCGAGACCGGCGCTCCCGGCGGAGCCGATGAGCCCGGGATGGCCGCCGTCGCCGCCGTTGCCGCCATCTCCGCCGTACCCGCCGTTGGTGACGGTGCTGCTGTTTAGGGTCGGGGCGTTGCCGCCTGCCCCGCCGGAGCCGCCGTCTGCGCCGTTGCCGAAGATGATGGCTTGGCCAAGCAGCATCGCGCCGTTGGCGGGCTGGCCGGTGCCGAGTTCGCTGCCGGTAAGAGTCCCCGAGGTGCCACCGTCCCCGCCGGCGCCGCCGGCGCCGGCGTTGCCGAATTCGACATCGCCGCCCTCGCCGCCGATCCCACCGTCGCCACCGTTGTCGCCGGTCGTGAGGATGCTGCCGGTGAGGGTTCCGGCGGTTCCTCCGGTGCCGCCCTTGGCACCGTCACCGGCGGCACCGAAGACGCTGGTGCCGCCTTCGCCGCCCACTCCGCCTGCACCGCCGTTGTCGCCGGAGGAGACGGTGCTGTCGCCAACGGCTCCGCCTGCTCCGCCGTCACCGCCTGTCCCGCCTG
>DAIODV010000171.1:0-7819 GCA_036746615.1 Mycobacterium sp. | reverse complement strand
TCGACCTTGCGGCGCACCGCAATCCACTCATCGATGCGGGGATACATGGCGTGAAAATTGTCGGCGCTGGTCCGCGAGTCCTTGGCGGTGTACACCCTGCCGCCGAACTCCATGACCCGGGCGTCGAGCTCGTTGAGGAACTCGTTGACGCCCGGCTTGTTCGGGAAGTCCATTGCGACGTTCCACCCGGCCATCGGGAAACTCAGCGGCGCGCGATTGCCGGGACCGAAAAACTTGAACACATTAAACGCCGAGTAGTGGCCGCGGGTGTGGATCCACCGGATGATGGCTTTGAACTCCTCCATCGCATCCGGCGGGACCAAGAACTGGTGTTGCGCGAAACCTCTTGGCCCATAAGCATTATTCCAGTCCTTGACCAGATCAAGCATGTGGTAGAACTGCGACAGGTTCAGAATCTTGCCGGTGTAGGTTCCGCCCAGCCGGTAGTAGACCTCGCCGATCGCCATGAATGACAGCTTGTTCATCGCACTGACCGGAAAGACGTTCGGCACCGTCAACAGTTGCGGCGCATCAAATTTCAGCGGGTTCTTCGCGAGTTTTTTGGGTAGTTGATCGAGCTTCGCCAAGCTGCCCCGGCTGACCGCGGCCCGGCCGAACTTCGGCGGAGCACTGATCAGGTCGAACCAGGTGGCGGAGTAGGTGTATTTGTCCTCGCTGCCGTCGAGGTGGACGGCGATCGTTTCGTCGAAGTCCTTGGTGGCGATACCGTCGGCGATGAAGTACGCCGTCTCGGTCGGCGTCATCGCAATGGTGGCGCGCAGCACGATGCCGGTCAGGCCGTTGCCGCCGACCGTGGCCCAGAACAACTCGTCTTCGTCGCCGTCGGGAGTGAGGTGACGGATCTGTCCGTCGGCCGTCAGCAACTCCATCGAGCGGACATGGTTGCCGAAGCTCCCCGCGCTGTGGTGGTTCTTGCCGTGGATGTCGCAGGCGATCGCTCCGCCGACGGTGACTTGCCGGGTGCCCGGCAGCACCGGTACCCACAACCCGAACGGCAGCGCTGCTTTCATCAACTGGTCGAGGCTGACGCCAGCGTCGACGTCGGCGACGTGAGTGTCGGCGTCGATCGAATGGATCCGGTTCAGCGGCGTCATGTCGACGACGAGGCCGCCGCCGTTCTGGGCGTTGTCGCCGTAGGAGCGGCCAAGCCCGCGGGCGATGACACCCCGACCGCCGGCGTCGGCAGCCTGAGCCACCGCTTTCGCGATCAGCTCAGGGTCCGGCGTGGAGAGCACCTGCGCCACGGATGGCGCCGTGCGGCCGAACCCCGTCAGCCGGGTCGCGGTAGTCGGAATATCGCTGCTAAACATCGTCAAAGAGGGTACCGCCTGGCCCGCTATTGTCAGTGAACGCGCAGTTCACCGGTATCGTCGACTCAACCCAGAGCGCTTTGATTAGGGAGCGAGCTCCACGCTTGAGCAAGACCAAACTCGCCGTCGTCGGGATCGCCATTGCGCTGGTGATCGGCTTGCTCAGTTTGCCCATCAAGTATGTGTGTCCGAAGGGCCCCTGCAGTACAGCACCAGATGCCGAGGGCTACGTCCACCACTACTACGAGATTCAACCGCTCGGCGCACCGCTGATCGAGATGGTAATGGGCAAGAACTTCCAGCTTGTTTATTCGTCGGGAGTCGAGAAAGACAGAGCTCATTCCTGAGCAGCCGCTTCGTCGGCGCTACTTCGGAGCCAAGTGGAAGTAGCCGTAGAGGTGAACGTCGTCACCGGCTGATGTCCGCAGCGTCGTCTTGATACGACCGGCAACCAGCACGGCGTCATCATTGAATCTTTGCCGCAGCCAGCCATCGTGCCGATATGAGAGGTACGTGTTCACGTAGTCAGAAGACCAACCCGCTCGATCCAAGCTGTAGCCTGCCGATCCAAGGTAGGGCTGGACGTCGTGCCGCAGGGCGTCCCAGACGAATTCGACTTTCGTAGCAAGGAATCGCTCACCGATAACCCGGTAGCCGGGTTGCGCGGTTGAGGCGAGGTCGCGCAATTGCCGCTCGGCATCCGCCCGCTGGGGTTCGAGTATGTCGGTGGTCGGCACCGCTGACGTGTAGGCCGGAATGCTCTCGAGTTCGACGGGGCGCGATGTCCGGTATTGCCAATAGACATATCCGCCGATGATCGCCACGATGCTTCCCACAACCATCGTCGTCGTCCACAGCACCTTTTTTCGCCTCATCCCAGCGAGCCGATGTTCACGTCCGCGGTCGGGTGATTGCCGAATGGACCGGCCGGGATCTCGCGGTCTGTGAAAGGAATGGGAAGGTCGGGCAGGCCCGAGCCGATGAGGTCACCGAGCCTCACAGTGACCACCGGGTCTGGCGTGTTGATGGGCGTACCGATGTTTGTCTCCCAGGGGTTTCGCAGCGTAAGCCGGGCATCGCTGCCGGTGCCGTTGATGCCTTCGACGATGTACACATGGCTCTGGTCCAGTGGCGCACCGTGCGGGGTAGTGGAGATGGTCACCGGTTGGTGATTCGCCAATGCGCTGGCGATGTCTTGATCGATGTGCTGATTTGTCAGCCAAACATTCTCCGGATTGATGTTCGTCCCGCGATTGCCGGTCAATGCCTCCATCGCGTCTTGCGCGTAGCCCCCTTGGCCGATACCGGTTTTGTTGTTCAGCGCGTCAACGAGGCTCTGATTGGGGTACTTCAGCTTTGCGTAAGCCGATTCCAGGACACTCGGCCACAACGCGGCGTTAGGTTGCCCATTGTCGAGCCAGCTCGCACCTCGCTGCGCGATGTCGGTGTCGATGTCGTCCTGGGTGACCGGGATGTGCTTCCACTGGTGGCCGTCCCACAAAGTCACGTCGAAGTTTCCTGTTGTGCCGTCGTAGTTGATTCGGTCTTTAATCCACTGCGGGTTGGCATTCGCAATCGCGGCCATGGTGGAGTCGAGGTAGCAGTCACCGATGGCGTCCTGTCGCACATCGGCTGCCATCGGGTCGTGTGGGTAGAGGTCCTTGTCACTCCAACGGTGCGGCTTGTGTTCGTTGCCGGAATCCTCAGGCAGTTCGCCGGGCTCGTGTTCGTTGAATGTGAGGTCGCCGACGTTCCCGACGGCAGTGGCAATACTCGTGCCGACCTGTTGATCAGCCGCGACGAGTTGTGCTGCGCCGCTGTAGATTTCGTCTGCGAACGACTCTGCTTGGGCTTGCAGCGCAGCCTGCTCCGCCGCGGTGCCTGCCGTTTGGCGGCCGGCGACTGTGTAATCGTCGTAGACATCAAAGCCGGCGTCTTGAGTGTCTTCCACGATGTAGCGGAGGCGATCGCGCGCCGCAGAAACATCGGAGGCGCCCAGGCGGGCGGTTCTGGCTCCCTCACGGAGTTGGTCGGCGACGCTGCCGACCTTGAGCGTGTCGAACGAAGCGCGCTCGGCGGTCGCGTCGAATGCTTCGCCCTCCCACCCGCTGGCGCGAACCTGTTGTTCGACTTCCGCGAAAGAACTATCCCATCGGTCGGCAGTACGCTCCCAATAGTTAGCACCTTCTGTCAGATGGTCAGTGCCCCAAGACAATAGCTCTGTGAGAGTTGGCAACGCCGCGGCTGTCATTTACATGTCTTCTCCCACGGCGCTGACCATGAGCGCCGAGTGAGCTTCGTTTTCGTTGTAGCTGATGTCGGCGAAGGTGATATCAGCGGCGGTGGCCTTCATCCGCGTCGTCATCGCCACTGCGGCTGCCCGGACACCCGCATGTCCGAGTTTCATTGCCGCCGAACTGGGCTGGCTCGACGCCCCCAATGCCGGAGGCGCTCCGCTATCCACTTCATCAGCGAGGGCGTTGCATCTACTGGCCACCACCTGGAGCGCGTCGCTCACACGCAGTCGCGTCATGCAGCGGAGTTTAGTGTGATTTCGGCGTATGCCAATTCACCTTTTTTGCACCGTGGATTCAGCGCAGCCGGAAGATCACCGACCGCTGCACGACGAAATTGATCACCGAGGCGGTGCCCTGCGCGATCACGAACGCGACAGGTACACGCCACGGCTCATTCACGAACTGAAGATAGAAGACGTAGTTTATGCCGACCTGCACGGAGTAGGTGAGCGCGTACAGCACGCAAACGGCGACAAACCGGGCCTTGCTCGGTGGTGCGCGGAACGTCCACCGCCGGTTGATCAGATAGGCGGTTGTCGTGCCAGCGATAAAGCTGAACGACTTTGCGACATTGACCTGCAGCCCCAGCCGAAGTAACGCGACATATAGCCCGAAGTCGACGATCGCCGACAATCCGCCGCTGACGACGAATCGCCACACCTGCGTCTTGAGCGGTAACTGCGTACTCGCCGCGATCTCGGCCATCGGCGGAAGTCTAAAGCGTGTCGAACAACTCGGCTGAGTGTTGGGCACCGCCCTTCTCGGGCGTCGTCGGTTCAGGCCGCGGGTGCGGTGTGAACGTCGGTTCCCGCGTCATTCGGGTTGGTTTCACCAACACGAGGGTGTTGGTCAGCGCCGTCCCGTCGGCGGGCATTAGTGGCCCGGCCTCCTGCTTGGGGGTCCGGGGATCTATGGGAGCCGTGGTGGGTATGGGCCCAGCGGGCCAGATTTACCGCGGCGTTCGTGTCTCTGTCGGCGGTATGTCCGCATCCACAGGTGAAGACCCGATCAGCCAGCGTCATCGCATTGTCGACTATCCCGCATTGGGGACACAGGCGGGTCGATGGGTACCAGCGGTTGGCTTCGACGAGCTGCCCGCCGCGCCATGCCTGCTTATAGGTGAGCATCCGGGCGAACGCTGACCAGCCGGCATCCGAAATAGCGCGAGCCAACCGATGGCTACGCAGCATTCCCGACACGTTGAGGTTCTCGATGACGAGCCGGTCGTGGGTCTTGACCAACTCGTTGGATACCTGGTGCAGGAAATGGCGGCGCACATTGGCTACATGATGATGATGCCGACCCAACTGGGCAGCGGCACGCTTCCGGTGGTGTGATCCTTTCTTCTTACGCGACAACGACTTCGACAACCGTCGCTGCCGTCTGAGTCCTGCAGCGAGCGCCTTGGGCGCCTCGCTGATGCGGGCGACCTCGGTACCGTCGTCGGCGGCGGCGACCAGAAACGCCGACAGGCCGCGGTCCACACCCACCCAGCCGCGACCAGCGTCAAGGCGGGTCGGGTGTTGGTGGTTGGAGTGTAGGTCGGCGGCCTTGATGTTCAGCGCGATCCACCACCGGCCACCGTGGTGGCTGATGGTAGCGAACAGGATCTTCGCCCGGCCTTTGGCGAGCATGCGCCGCAGCTGGCGCGTGTCGTCATGCACCCCGATCACGCCGATGCCCGGCAGCGTGACCGAGCGGGGCTTGTTGTTGTCGAGGCGGATGGCCGGCGTTTTGCCTTTGGGGTGCTTGTTGCGCAGCCGAAACGACGATGTGGAAGTGGTTTTCTTCTTGAACCGCGGGAACCCGACTCGGCGGCCTCTGCGCTTGCCGGAGCGGGAATCCGACCACGATTTCAAGCCGTTGCCCAGGTCGACCGCAGCTTCCTCGAACACCTGCTGACACACCTCACCCCGCCACCACAAACCGGTCACCATGACGTCGGCCACGCCGTCGGCATCGACAGCGAAGATCCGGCCAGCAGCCTCGGTCTTCTTCCACGCGTTGAACGCGTTGATCAGATCAAAGCCCGTCCACGGCACCTGGACACCCGGATCGGACTTGCGATGGGTTAGCGCGGTTTTCACCATCCGCAGGCATTGATTGAACGCGAACCGCGACGCCCCGGCGTGCCGCGACAGCACCTCATCCTGCTCGACCGTGGGGTCCAGGCAGTAGCGCAATGTGGTATGCCGGCTCATCACCCATCAGCGTCGCACCACCCACCGACAACACTCTGGCCAGCAACGATGCGTCGGACCCTGCGATCACCATCGACAGTCGCTTGGCCCGACATTCGGTCGTCGGCGCCGGTAGCGCTTCCGATCGGTTCGACACCGGCCAGGTGCATCGCCCGCTTCCTCGTACCAAAAACAATCCCGCAGCCGGGGGGCCGTGCTCGCCGCACGGCTGGCGCGAAAACTCGAGGCCATGCGCACCAACACCGGTATCACGTTGGACGTGGTGTCCGTCCGGAAACCCAGCCGCGGCTTCGTCGTCCCACCCCGCCACTGGTTGGTTGAACGCACCCACACATGGATCAACCACTGCCGCCGTATCGACCGGCGCTAAAAAATAACACCGCGAGCACAAGTTGCTCGACAAGCTTTGGGGGACTACTTCGGGAATTTCACTTTCAGCAGTTCAACCTCGTTTTGTCCTTGCGGCGTGGTGTAGGTGACCTTGTCGCCGGCTTTGCGCCCGACAAGCGCCAACCCGAGAGGGCTGCCCGCCGTCAACGCCTCGGCGTCGCCGCCGACCGGAGCTTCTTCGATGACGGTGATCACCTGCATCTTGACCACCGCGCCGTCGGAAAACTTCAAGGTCACCTCCGTGCCGAAGGGCAGCGTGTCGGCTCCGTTCGACGGCAGCGGCCCGGTCCGCAGCAGCCGGTCGAGCTCGATGATCCGCTCGTCCAAGCTGGCCAGTTCATCGGCGCGCTGGATGGCATCGGCGGCGTCGGCGTGATCGCTGACCGCGCCGCGGTCGGCCAGCGGTCGCTTCTGACCTCAGCCTCTAGTCGATCGCGCCGTTCCCGGATTCGATCCAACTCGGCGCTGATGCGCTCGCGCGCCTCACCCGAAAGCCCCGTGGGCTCAACCTGTTCGCTCACCATTGCCGACCTGTCTTCCGCCGGAATGGCGGCGGTTGCCATCGTGAAGTGCCAACAGACTGTATTGCACGTAACGCGATAATTCATGCGTTCGTCGTGGGTTGCATGACGTTTCGTTCGATAGGGCAACCGTCCGCCGCGCGTGGAGTCGAGATCGATAACAGAGGTAAAGATATGATGCGGCTGAGGAATATTAGGCCTTAACTCAGCCACGACACGGCCATGCGCCTGTGTCCCCGCTGTGCTAACCCTTTGTTTGCGGCAACCACTAGATATCACCTGTGGACCAATGCATTAAGCCGCGGCATCCTGCTAGCTGAGTTTGCTGCGTGGACCAGCCCAAAAAATTTTCAAATCGATCTTGAACTAATCGTCTGATTTTCTGGACGAAGATGCACCCAAGAGCTACCTTAAGCCGGACTGAGAGCGTCCGGCTCCAGCAACGCCCGGGTGGGAAAGGCCAGTCATGTCTGGACAGCACAGCAAGCGAAACCGTCAATCCCTGAAAGCCAAGGCACGTCGTCGCGCGCGTGCGGCGGGGCTGGGGGCTGGCGCAGGGGCCTTTTTGGCGTTCGGGTTAGGTCCGCTGGCGGGTACACCGACGGCCAAGGCCGATGTGTTCGACGACATCCTGGATTTGGCTGTGGGCTCGGCGGCCAGTTCTGCGATCACCGCGGTCAACCCGACCGACTTTTTGGATCCCGGTGTGCTGTCCAGTGCACTGACCGAATTGTCGTCGCCGGCGGGGTGGGAAGCGTTGTTCAACGATCTGGGTAACGCCAGCAGCCTGGACGCCTTGTTCTCCGGCCAGACCAGCCTGGCCTCTGAATCTGGCGCGGCAGCGGCGAGCACCGATCCCACGACGGCCTTTATTCAGGGCCTAGAGCAGGACTGGATTAACTCTCCGTTTGGTCAGCAGATCGATACCTCGCTCAACACGTGGTTTGCGCAGGCCGATCCGGCCGCTGATCCAACCGGTGGTGCGTGTGGTCTGATCTGCAACGGCGCCAACGGTATCAGCGGCGGCTCGCTGACCGAGGCCGACGGCCAGGGCGGCGGGATCTTGTTCGGGAACGGCG
>DAIODV010000170.1:0-7847 GCA_036746615.1 Mycobacterium sp. | reverse complement strand
CCGGGTTGCTGGGGGCGTTGGACCAGCACCCGCACACACGCATCCAGGCGAGTGCCATTGCGGCGCACGGAGATCGCTAGCACCCGCGCCCGCCCAGATCGGATCAACCGTTCGATGCGCCGGGTGTTCTCATGGGTGCGCACAGTGCCAATCACCGGCAACGTCAAGTGCCGGCGGTCGGGTTCGACCCGCATTGCACCGGTGGTGAAGCACACCCGGTCAGCGTCGCCGCCCTTGCGTTTGAACCGCGGGAACCCGACCCGTTTTCCGGCGCGCTTGCCAGCGCGGGATTGCTGCCAGTTCCAATACGCGTCCACCGCTCCGCGGATTCCGTCGGCGTAGGCCTCCTTCGAGCATTCAGGCCACCACACGACACCGGTCCCCGCGTTGACACACACGTCGTCCTTGACCGTGTTCCAGCGTTTCCGCAGCACCGCAAGCGACGGCTTCGCCGTCTCAATCCCGGCCGCGCGCCACGCCTCGACATCGGCCTTCACGGTGGCAACGGCCCAGTTGTAAGCCTTACGCCGCGCACCGAAATGGCGTGCCAGCGACCGGGCCTGCTCCTCGGTCGGGTCCAACGTGAACCGGAACGCCTGCACACAAAAGCCTTCGGGGACTTCAAATCTCGCCATCAGGTCGCCCCCCGCTTCTCGGTCGCTGCGAGTGGACGCTTGGCGCTGATCTCGGCCATCAGCTTGCCATGCCGACGTGCATACACCGTTGGCAGGATCTCGATCATATGCTGCACCGGCATGCCCCTGTTCCTACAACACACCACCGACAACTACCGACCACCCAACCCGCACAGCTGACGTCCCTTCTACTTCACGTCCGGCCGTTCGAGGGCCGGGCAACGCGAGTGTAGGACTCGACGCCGACAAGTCCGGGGACCTCGATCGGCAGGTCGAGCGTTGACCAGCGCGGATCGTCACATCAGTCACAGCAGTCCCGCGAAGAGGCGATGGCGGTAACCTCGAGCGAGTGAGCCAGCAAGACCGCACCCTGGTGCTACTGCGGCATGCGAAGTCGGCGTATCCCGACGGGGTGCCAGACCATGATCGGCCACTTGCAGCCCGCGGGCAGCGCGAAGCCGGGCTGGCCGGCGACTGGCTGCGGGACAACCTGCCGCCGGTCGACGCGGTGCTCTGCTCGACGGCGACGCGGGCCCGGGAAACGTTGGCGCACACGGGTATCGACGCACCGGTTCGCTATGTCGACCGACTCTACGACACCGCGCCCGGAACACTGATCGACGAGATCACCCGCGTCGGTAACGATGTCCGCGTCCTTCTGCTCGTCGCACACGAGCCGACGATGACGCAGGTGGCGCTGGGCTTGGCCGCTGCCAATAACTCCAACACCGCTGCTGCCGAACGCATCTCGACGAAGTTCCCGACCTCGGCGATGGCGGTGCTACGACTCACCCGCAGCTGGAAAGACCTCGAGCTCGGTTCTGCTGAGTTAATCGACTTCCACGTGCCGCGTTAAGTCGAGCCGCAGCCTACTTCTTGCAGATGTCAAGCGTTGCTTTGATCTTGTCGTCGAGACTTTGCCGCAGCGAATCCTGCGTGAATTCCGCCGAGCCGGCGAGATAGCCGATGGCGAGCTCCTCCAGGTTTGCGGCCATGGCGTTGACCGATTTCGCTAGGTCGGGTGGGGTCGCAGGTTCTGCGGCAACTCGCCTCTGCAGGAAATCGCCACCCGTGTAGAACGCCAGGCGCGCGGCTGTCGCGATCGAAAGCGCACCGATCGGGCCGCCGTTCTCCGGGTTCTTCAGCCGAGAATTCCTGACCACCTCGTGATCGACGAGCATGAACGTCTCGCAGATCTTCTTTTTCGCGTCTTTGGTTTGTTGGTCGGAGTAAGTGGTGGACGACGACGATGCGCTCTTGTGCGGGTAGAACCAGCCGACTACGGCGATCGCTGTGGCGATCACGGCAAGCACCAATGCAGCCACTGTGGTCAACCGCGACAGCCTTGACGCTCGCGGGGTCTCGGCATGTGGCGCTGGTGAAGGCTCGGCGGCTGGGGCTTCGGCCTCTGTCTCGGGCGAAGGTTCGGCGGCAGATTCAGTTTCATCTGCCGAGGAGGTTGGCTCAGTGGGAGACGTGTCAGACATTCGACGATGGTAACGTTCGCGCCCGTACCCGGTGGCTGTTTGGGGGGTCAAAAAAACGTTGTTTCAATCGCTTTGGTTGAACGCTGGGCGTCGCGGAGGGAAAGTCCAGCACCCCGGTGGTTTTGGCCATCGCACTCGGCAATGCTGGTCAAACGCTTAGGAGTTCGTCGAAAGCGTCAGCTCCATGAGCTTAATCGCCTGCGCGCAGGCATCGATGCCGGGCGCCTGCGGGTTGACCCACCACCCGACCACCCCCGCAGCATCGCTGGCGACGCCGCATGAGCCGTTCGGGTCGTTCGGCCTCATCACGATCGACGCCACACCGGAAATCGACCGGTTCTCGATCTGATACTTCAGGTGCTGGGCGACCTTGCGCTCGTTGTCTAGGCTGCCTTGCTCGAACCAGAATCGGGTGATGTCGATCAGGCCGCCTGGGTTGGCCGCCTGCCAGCGGCAAATCGCGCCGACGAACGTGCTCTGGATGTCTTGAGGATCAGCGCCCACCGTCTTGGCCAAGACGTCGGTGGTGAGCACCTCACATTCCTTTTGCAGGTTCGGGTATTGCTGCTCGGAGTTGTTGTTGCGCGGCTGATCGCCCATGCCCGCTTTTTGCGGCGTGCCGGCGACCGACCTGGTGCAACCTGTCAATACGGACACCGCAGCGGCTACCACAGCCACGCCGACGAGCATCCGCTCACGCACGTTGACCCTCATTTCGCATTCTCAATCGACTGCCGGGCCAGCTCTTTGGCGATGTTGCACGCATCGGGAAACGGCTTCTGGCTGAAGTTCACCGACCATTCGATGAAGTCATCGGAGAACTGGATGCCGACCTCGCATAGCGAGTCGCCCAACGTCGGATCGTTGCCGACGGCGACGAAGCCGCCGTGGCCGTCGATGTTGATGTCCTCGACGCTCGAACGCGATAACTCCTCGGTCTTGCGTTCCCGGCCAATCGGGCTCCCGCGATACCAGGAGAAGGAGAAGTGCGGGCCGAGAATGCCGCCGCCTGCCAGCCACTGGCAGCCCACCGAGTTTTTGGCGGTGTTGACCAGCCCGGTTATCTCCGTCAGCTTGGTTACCGTCTCGTCGCTGACGCCGCCGCATTCCGGGAACATCGGGCCGTGCTGTCCCTGCCCCGACCCCGGCGCAGTCGACGCCGTCGACTGGGACTTGTTGGAGCCGGAATCCGAGCATGCGGCCATCGCGGGCATCACGGCCGCGGCCGCCAGGGCCAACGCCGCCACGTTGCGCCGCACGGCTATGCGCACCTTCTGCTGATCACAGGATGCACTGTAGCGGCAGCACCTTGCGTCAACCATTGCACACGCGGTGACCTGTACTTTCTCCGTCGGCAGCAGGTCGGTGTGAAACAGTTACTACATGCTCCTGGCACTGCTGCGCCAGTACGTCCGGCCGTATCGACGGCTGGTGACGGCGGTGATGACGCTGCAGTTGGTGAGCACCCTGGCGTCGCTGTACCTGCCGACAGTCAATGCCACGATCATCGACGACGGCATCGCCAAGGGCGACACCGCCACGATCGTCCGACTCGGCCTGGTGATGTTCGCGGTCACCGCGCTACAGGTGGTCTGCGCGATCGGCGCGGTGTACTTCGGCTCTCGGACCGGGATGGGGTTCGGCCGCGATCTCCGCTCAGCGATGTTTCATCAGGTCACCACGTTCTCCGAGAATGAGACCGCCCGGTTCGGCGCGCCGTCGCTGCTGATCCGCACCACCAACGACGTTCGGCAGATCCAATTCCTGGTGCAGATGACATGCACCGTGCTGGTCACTGCTCCGATCATGTGTATCGGCGGAGTCATCATGGCCATCCATCAGGACGCCGCACTGTCTTGGCTGCTGGTGGTCAGCGTGCCGGTGTTGGTCGGTGCCAACGCCTGGATCATCGCGCACACAATGCCGATCTACCGCAGCATGCAGAGGCTGATCGACAACATCAACCGGGTGATGCGCGAGCAACTGTCCGGTGTGCGGGTGATCCGGGCATTCGCCCGCGAGCCCTTCGAGCGTCAACGGTTCGCGGAGGCCAACGTCACGCTGTCGAACACCGCGCTTAGCGCGGGCAATTGGCAGGCGTTGATGTTGCCGGTGACAACCTTGACCATCAACTGCTCCAGCGTTGCGCTGATTTGGTTCGGCGGCTTGCGCATCGACAGCGGCCGGATGCAAGTCGGATCACTGATCGCGTTTCTCGTTTACTTCGCGCAGATCCTGATGGCAGTGTTGATGGCGACGATGACCGTAATGGTGTTGCCGCGAGCATCGGTGTGCGCGGAACGGATCACCGAGGTGCTGTCGCTCACTCCCGCAGTGATCAGCCCACAGAATCCGGTGCGGCCAACTATCGGTAGACACGGTGTGGTTCGCGTCGACGGTGCGACATTTCGCTATCCCGGCGCGGATCGCGCAGTGCTGCAGGATGTTTCGCTTACTGCCCTACCCGGCACCATTACCGCCATCGTCGGCAGCACCGGTTCGGGCAAGTCGACATTGGTGTCGCTGATCTGCCGGTTGTACGACGTGACCTCGGGCGCCGTCCTCGTCGACGGTGTCGATGTGCGCGACCACGACATCGAAGAGCTGTGGTCAGGCATCGGGTTGGTGCCCCAGCGCGGCTACCTGTTCTCCGGGACCGTCGCCGACAACCTTCGAATGGGGGCGGCCCCGGGACAGGAAATAACCGAGGACCAGATGTGGGACGCGCTGCGGGTGGCGGCTGCCGACGAATTCGTCCGGGCCCACGACGACGGGTTGCAGATGCGAGTCGCGCAGGGCGGTATCAACTTCTCCGGCGGGCAGCGGCAGCGACTGGCGATCGCGCGGGCGGTGATCCGCCGTCCGGCGATCTACCTGTTCGACGACGCGTTCTCCGCGCTCGATGTGCACACCGACGTGCAGGTCCGCACCGCGCTGGCCGAGACCGCCGCCGACGCAACGGTGATCGTTGTGGCGCAACGCATCTCGACCGTTGCCCAGGCCGACCAGGTGATCGTCGTCGACGACGGGCGGGTGGTCGGCACGGGCACGCACCAATCGCTGCTGGCCGAGTGCCCGACCTATCGGGAATTCGCCGAATCGCAGTCGATGGATACAGCCGTGGGAGAGCAGCGATGACCCGCGCTGCGCCGTACCCGAATCAGCGCTCCCGCGACTTCAAAGGGTCGGCTGCTCGGCTGGTGAAGCGATTGGCGCCGCAACGGCGCACAGCCGTCGCGGTGATCGTCTTGGGTATCGCCGGAACGGTCATCGGTGTCGTGGTGCCGCGGATCCTCGGCCATGCCACCGACTTGCTGTTCAGCGGTGTGCTGGGCCGGCGGCTGCCCGCCGGCATCACCAAGGCCCAGGCCGTCGCGGCAGCGCGAGCGCATGGCAACAACACCTTCGCCGACCTGCTGTCCGGAACGAATGTGGTCCCGGGCCGCGGCGTCGACTTCGACGCGGTCGCCCAGACGCTGACCCTGGCTTTCGTGATGTATGTTGTTGCAGCGCTGCTGGTTTGGGCACAAGCCCGGCTGCTTAACGTCACGGTGCGGCGGACGCTGCAGGCGCTGCGTGACGAGGTCGAGGACAAGCTGCATCGGCTGCCGCTGGCCTACTTCGATTCCCGGCAACGTGGCGAGGTGCTCAGCCGAGTCACCAACGACATCGACAATCTCCAGACATCGCTGTCGATGACGATCACCCAGCTCTTGTCCGCGGTCCTGACGGTGGTGACCGTGTTAGCGATGATGCTGAGCATCTCGCCACTGCTGACCGCGATCACCATGCTGACCGTGCCGCTGGCGCTGGTCGCGACCCGCGCGATTGCCCAACGCTCACAACGACTATTCGTCGCGCAGTGGACCAACACCGGACGGCTGAATGCCCACATCGAAGAAACCTACAGCGGCTTCACCGTGGTCCGGACGTTCGGCCAACGCGCGGCGGTCGAAGACGAGTTCCGTCGGCTCAACGACGACGTGTACCAAGCCAGTTTCGGCGCGCAATTCATCTCCGGACTCGTGTCGCCGGCGACCGGATTCATCGGCAACCTCAGCTACGTTGCGGTCGCGGTCATAGGTGGAGTGCAGGTGGCCACCGGTCAGATCACGGTCGGCAGCATTCAGGCGTTCATCCAATACGTCCGCCAGTTCAACGCGCCCATGAACCAGGTGGCCTCGATGTACAACACCCTGCAGTCCGGGGTCGCCAGTGCCGAACGGGTTTTCGACCTGCTCGACGAGCCGGAGGAATCACCCGACCGCGAGCCGCTGCTGCCCTCGCTGAATGGTGAACGGCCAACCGGGCGGGTGGAATTCGACCATGTCAGCTTCGGCTATCGCCCAGGCACCGCGGTGATCGACGACCTCTCCTTCACCGCAGAACCGGGTAGCACGGTGGCAATCGTAGGGCCGACCGGGGTGGGCAAGACCACGCTGGTGAACTTGCTGATGCGCTTCTACGACGTCGACTCCGGCCGGATCCTGGTCGATGACATCGACATCGCGACGATCAGCCGCCAAACGGTCCGATCCGGCATCGGCATGGTGCTTCAAGACACCTGGCTTTTCGGCGGGACGATCGCTGAGAACATCGCCTACGGTCGACCCGACGCCAGTGAAGAGGACATCATCGACGCGGCCAAGGCCGCCTACGTCGACCGGTTCGTCCACACACTGCCCGACGGATACCAGACCCGGGTCAACGATGCCGGCAGCAATATCAGCGCCGGCGAGAAGCAGTTGATCACGATCGCGCGGGCATTCCTTGCCCGGCCGCAACTGTTGATCCTCGACGAGGCGACTAGCTCGGTGGACACCCGCACCGAGTTGCTGATCGCCAAGGCCACTCACGAGCTTCGGCGTGATCGAACGAGTTTCATTATCGCGCATCGTCTTTCGACGATCCGGGACGCCGACGTGATCCTGGTGATGCAGTCGGGCAAGATCGTCGAGCAGGGCAACCACAGCGAGCTGCTGGCTCGCCGCAATGCGTATTACGCGATGACGCGGGCCTAGAGCTCGGGTCCCTCCGCACGTAGGTCATCAACCGCGGACATTGCGTCGCGCAGCTTGGCCAGCCATTCTTCGGTGTGCTCCCCGACCAGCTTCACCGACCAGGCCAGCGCATCGGAACGAGACCGGGCCACGCCGGCGTCGACCAGGGTGTCGAGCACCTGTCGCTCCGGCTGCTTCAACCGCGTCATCACCGGAACCGCGATGTGGGTGAACAAGATGCGCTCGCCGCCCACCTCGACACCCCAGGAAACCTTGCGGCCGTAGCGATCCTGTGCCTCGTCGGCGATGCGCATCCGCTCCGACCGGGTCTCCTCGCGAAATCGCGAGACACGACCGGACGCGCGCGCGTCGCTTTCTTTCTTCTCTTTGGTTTCCGGATCGGCCAGCTTGCCGATGACCGTGATCTCCTCGCGGTCGACGACGACGGTCGGGTCACCGTCGAACCAGGCGTCGGGCAAGCGGCCGGCGAACCAGTCCGCTGCGTCGCTGGCGTCGGGTTGGCCGGCTTGCTGCCAGCCGCCGGGACGGCCGTAGCGCCGCCCATGTCCATGATGATGCTTCATGTTTACATGATTACACTGTTTCACGATTTGCAAAATAGGTTTCGCCGGCGGCGAACGGCGCCAGGCTTGCCGAGTGTGGGATCCAGCCACGCCGCCGCGCGGAATCCGTGGCATAACCACACATTCGGCGACAAGAAAGCC
>DAIODV010000169.1:4604-7863 GCA_036746615.1 Mycobacterium sp. | reverse complement strand
CGCGCCGGCGCCGACGTGCTGCAAAAGCACCCGATCGTCGCCGTCGACCGCCGCGGCATGGGCTCGTCGAGCCCAGTCGACTGCCTCGATCAGTTCGACCGTCAGGAGATTCGCGACCAGTCGCAGTTCGAGGCTGGCAACGATCCCGTCGCCAACCTCGCGGGCATCGTGCAGAACGCCACCACCAGTTGCACCGACACCATCGCGCCCGGCGACTCGGCCTACGACAACAGCCACGCCGCCAACGACATCGAGCGGCTGCGCAGCATCTGGGACGTGCCCGCGCTGGCGCTGATCGGCATCGGCAACGGCGCCCAGGTGGCGATGTCCTACGCCGGCTCGCATCCCGACAAGGTCGCCCGGCTGGTCCTTGACTCGCCGATCGCGTTGGGTGTGGGCGCCGAAGCCGCCGCCGAACAAAAGGTCAAAGGACAGCAATCGGCGCTGGACGCGTTCGCCGCGCAATGCGCCGCGGTGAACTGTCCCCTGGGCCCCGATCCCAAAGGTGCGGTGAACGCGCTGTTGGCCGACGCCCGCGCCGGCCACGGCGCCGGAGGGATGTCGGTAGCGACCCTGGCCGACGCGATCAGCACCGCGCTGGGCTACCCCACCGGTGACCGGGCTGGCACCACCAACGACTTGGCCACCGCACTGGCAGCCGCGCGCTCCGGTGACACCAATTTGCTGACCGGCCTGGTCAACCGGGCCGAGGGCATCACCGGCACCGACGGGCAGTTCGTCAACTCGTGCAGCGACGCGCTCAACCGCCCCACCCCCGACCGGGTCCGTGAGCTGGTGGTCGCCTGGGCCAAGCTCTATCCACAGTTCGGCACCGTCGCTGCACTCAATTTGGTCAAATGCGTCTCCTGGCCCAGCGCGACGCCGCCGCAGCCGCCGAAGGTGCTCAAGGTCAACGTGCTTCTGATGGGCGTACAGGACGACCCTATCGTCGGGATGGAAGGTGTCTCGGCCACCGCCGCCACGATCATCAACGCCACTGCAGCCAGTAAGCGAGTGATGTGGCAAGGGATCGGCCACGGCGCCAGCATCTACTCCTCGTGCGCAGTACCGCCGCTGGTCGGCTACCTGGACAGCGGCCAGTTGCCGCCGACCGACACCTACTGCCCCGCCTGACCATTCGGGGCGTATAGGGTGCGCTCGTGATTGCAGTTGAATCCACCCGTAGCGGCCACTGGCTGCAGACCGTGTTCGGTCCGCGTACCGCTAAGCCCAACACGGCGACCGTGCTGCGTTCGGTGCTGTGGCCGGTGGCCATCCTGGCAGTAATCCACCGCACGATCGTGGTGACCACCAACGGCAACATCACCGACGATTTCAAGCCGGTCTACCGCGCGGTGCTGAATTTCCGGCACGGCTGGGACATCTACAACGAGCACTTCGACTACGTCGACCCGCACTACCTGTATCCGCCCGGCGGCACGCTGATCATGGCGCCGTTCGGCTACCTGCCGTTCGCGGAGTCGCGCTACCTGTTCATCGCGATCAACAGCATCGCGATCGTGCTGGCGGGCTACGTGCTGCTGCGGATGTTCAACTTCACGCTGAGCTCGGTCGCGGCGCCGGCTCTGCTTCTGGCGATGTTCTGCACCGAATCCGTAACCAACACATTGGTTTTCACCAACATCAACGGCTGTGTCCTGCTAGCAGAGGTGCTGTTCCTTTGGTGGCTGCTGGACGGCAGACCCAGCCGCCAGTGGTGGGCAGGCCTCGTGATCGGCTTGACCTTCACGCTCAAACCCGCGCTGCTGCCGCTGCTGTTGCTGCCGCTGCTGAACCGCCAGTGGCGCACGCTCGTGCCGGCTTTCGCGGTTCCGCTGGCTATCAACGCGGCCGCGTGGCCGCTGGTCGTGCGCCCGATGGACTTCGTCACCCGCACGCTGCCCTACATCCTGGGTGTCCGTGACTACTTCAACAGCTCGATCGAAGGCAACGGCGTGTATTTCGGACTGCCCTTCTGGCTGATCGCCTTGCTGCGAATCCTGTTCACACTGCTGGCCATTGGCAGTTTGTGGCTGCTGTACCGCTACTACCGCACCCGCGACCCGCTGTTCTGGTTCACCACCTCCTCGGGCGTGCTGTTGCTGTGGTCATGGCTGGTGCTGTCGCTGGCCCAGGGCTACTACTCGATGATGCTGTTCCCGTTCCTGATGACGGTCGTGTTGCCCAACTCGGTGATTCGCAACTGGCCGGCGTGGCTGGGCATCTACGGGTTCCTCACGATGGATCGCTGGCTGCTGTTCAACTGGATGTACATCGGGCGGCCGCTGGAGTACCTGAAGATCACCTACGGCTGGTCGCTACTGCTGATCGTGGTGTTCACCGTGCTCTACTTCCGCTACCTCGACGCCAAAGCCGAGAACCGGCTGGACGACGGGATCGATCCGGCCTGGCTGACGGTCGAACGACCGCGCGCTACCGTGGACGCATGAGCACCCCACACGTGCAACTGACCGACGACGAATGGCGCCAAAAGCTGACCCCCGAGGAGTTTGCGGTGCTGCGACAGGCCGGGACCGAGCGCCCGTTCACCGGTGAGTACACCGACACCAAGACAGAAGGCGTCTACGAATGCCGGGCGTGCGGCGCCGAGCTGTTCCGCAGTTCCGAGAAGTTCGAATCCCATTGCGGCTGGCCATCATTCTTCGACCCCGCCAACTCCGACGCGGTGATCCTGCGGCCCGATCACTCGATGGGAACGACGCGCACCGAAGTGCTGTGCGCCAACTGCCACAGCCATCTGGGCCACGTCTTCGAGGGCGAGGGCTACCCGACCCCGACCGACCAGCGTTACTGCATCAACTCGATCTGCCTGCGCTTGGCGCCTAGCTAACGAAAAAGGCGTCAACTCCACATCAAAAGTGGCGATATCGTTTTGACGATGCAGGTTTGCACCTCAAAACGGAGTCGCGATGACGTATGAGCCAGGCGGCTGGCAGCCGCCCCGTAATCCCCCGGGCGGCTGGCGGCCGGGCCCACCGCCCTATGCGCCGCCACCGCCACCGGGCTGGGGGCCGACCGGTCCGCGGCGCCGGCCCGCCTGGCGATGGTGGCTGACAGGCGCGATCGTGCTGGTCGCCGTCGTCGCCGTGGTGGTGGGCATGGTGATCACCCGTAACACCGGCGATTCCGCTACTCAGCAGGCGACTGCGAGGCCAACCACCCCCGCGCCGACGACCACAGCCCTCCCCCCGATCCCGATATCAGCACTCGACGGTCTGATGCCAAGCCCGGCCGACAT
>DAIODV010000169.1:0-4594 GCA_036746615.1 Mycobacterium sp. | reverse complement strand
CGATGGTGGCTGACAGGCGCGATCGTGCTGCTGGCTGTTGTCGCCGTGGTGGTGACCATTGTGATCACCCGCAGTAGCGGCGATTCTGCTACTCAGCAGGCGACCGCGACTGTCATCGCGCCAGCGCCCATGTCCCTTGCGCCCGTACCGATTTCAGCACTCGACGGTCTGATGCCAAGCCCGGCCGACATCGCGACCGAACTGTCGACACCCCCGCTTGTTTCTTTGATAAAGCCAGAAGAGTCACACGCCTTCTACCTCGACCACATCGTCGACAGCGATTGCGTCGGTTTGGTTTTCGCGGCGGAGCTGCCGCTTTTCGACGGCAGCGGTTGGGTGTCGATGCGAAAGCAGGTTCTGGCTGACACCGCGGATGTGACCACTTACAAGTACGTCGTCACCGAAGCAGTTGTGGCGTTCCCGGATGCGCCGACGGGTGCACGGTTTTACCACCACGCGGTCGATATCTTCCGAAAGTGCGCCAATCGCAGCGTCAACCTGCAAGTGCCAGACGACCCCAAGAGCCCAAAGGTGTTGATGACGGTTGCCCAGACCACTGAAAAAGACGGCATCGTCGCGACATCGTTTCTTCAAGAGGGTGGTGATGGCTGGGGATGCCAGCACGGGATCTCGGTGCGCAACAACATCGCAATCGACACCAAGGCGTGCGGGTACAACATGCCTGACTCGGCGACGGCAGCCATGACCAAACCGATCGCGAGCAAGATCGACAGCGCCGGTTGATCTTTCGTCGCCGATCAGTCAACCCGAGTGGCGTGCATCTCCCAGAACGGGGCGTGGGCCCGGCCGTTGGTCAGCCACGGCTCGATGATGCGGAATTTCTCCAGTAGCGGCTCGATTTGCTCGGCCTGATCGGGGTTGCGGGCAAGCATCATCTCGATAGCCGAGACGCTTAGGTTGACCTGATACGTGGTCGGCCCCAGATACGTTATCTCCCATCCGGCGTCGGGAAACACCTGTCGAAAGTCGTCCGCGGACAGCGATCGCGCCAGCCGAAAGCCGTTGACCTCGTGAGCGCCGAACTCGAACATGTATAGCCGCGCTCCGGGTTTCGTCGCACGATGTAAGGCATGCGCATACGAGCGCTGCAGCTCCGGCTCTGTCGAAAAGGTGTGATAGAAGGCGCAATCGACGACGGTGTCGAAATGATTCTCCAAGCCCTCCAGCTTGGTCGCGTCGGCCAATTGGAAATTCACGGACACCCCGGCTTTGCGCGCGTTCTCTTTAGCCCGCTCCAGTCCGGCCGGCGAAGCGTCGATACCGGTGGCCGAGTAACCCTTTGACGCGTAGTAGATGGCGTGGTGTCCCGGGCCGGTGCCTGGATCGAGAACCTCGCCCTTAACCGCGCCCAGCGCGACCAGTTGCTGGACGACCGGTTGCGGGCCGCCGATGTCCCACGGTGTGGCGGTCGGCAATCCGTGCGTGAGCCGCTCATCGCGGTACATCTCTTCAAAGCGGCTGGGATCAACGGAAGCGGGTTGAGTCATGCTGCTAACGATATAACGTAAACCTATCGCGATGCAACGCTCAGCAGCGAATCGCCCGCACCACGTGGACGCGCCGACGGCCGCGCTTCACCGTTTCGACGCGCACATCGTCGAGTCCTGCCGTGCGACAGCAATCCGCGAACGACGCCGCCTGTTGGTCGGTCCAGCCGTGGCTTGCCAGCCCGGTGGCGCCCGGTCGCACGCACCGTTCAATCGCGAAGAATCGCCCGCCGGGCCTGAGCACGCGATGGACCTCAGCCAGGCCCGCGGCGACATCCGCCCAGTGGTGCACGGTCGCAACCGACCACACCACGCTCGCGGACTGCCCGGGCAGCGGCACATGTTCCGCGCTGCCCTGCAGCCAGCTGATGCCTGACCGGTCGCGCGTCACGAGCCGGGCCAGACCGAGCATCAGCCGCGCCGGATCCACTCCGATCGCACGCGCACCGCGGCGCGCGGCTGCTCTGACCGAATTGCCTGGGCCGCAACCGATGTCGACAACCTGGTCCGAACTCGACACGGCCGCCAAGTCGACCACGAACTGGGCGCGGCCACGGTTCAGCACTAGCATGCTGAGCGCGGCGAAAAGACCGATCGGACCGGCGAATCCAGGATGATCGGCGTGATGGTTGACGTCCATGGTCACCACCTTGCAGGTTCAGGTTCACTTGAAGTCAAATGACTCCCATGGACCTGATTCCGATCGGCCGGGCAGCGGCACAGCTGGGACTCAGCACATCGGCGCTGCGGTACTACGACGAACGCGGACTGGTATGTCCGCCGGTACGGCAGGCCGGACAGCGCATGTACGGATCCGACGAGTTGCGCCGGCTCGCGTTCGTCAAAATCGCCCACCGGCTCGGACTCCCGCTCGAGACCGCAGCGGCCGTCCTCAACGATCCCGGCCCGCAGTGGCGCCAGAATGTGCTGGAGCAAATTGCCAAGCTGGACAACGTGATCGCAGACGCACGGGCGGCGCAGGATTTCCTGACCCACGCATTGAACTGCCCGACCGAGCATCCCGCTCGCCAGTGCGCCACGATGATCGCCGCGCTGGACCGGCTTGTCGATGGGACAACGGTCGACGAACTCGCCGCGGAGCACACCGCGCCTTAGGGCAGCGAAGCGACCAACTGCTCGACGGGCACCCGCGGCCCGGTGAAAAACGGTGTCTCCTCACGCGTGTGCCGTCGCGCGTCGGTGGCCCGCAATTCCCGCATCAGGTCGACGATGCGGTGCAGCTCAGGAGCCTCGAACGCCAAGATCCACTCGTAGTCGCCGAGCGCGAACGCCGGCACCGTGTTGGCCCGGACGTCCTTGTACTCGCGGGCCGCCATGCCGTGTTCGGCGAGCATCCGCCGGCGCTCCTCGTCGGGCAATAGATACCACTCGTAGGACCGCACGAATGGATACACGCAGATGTAGGCGCCCGGCTCCTCGCCGGCCAGAAATGACGGGATGTGGCTCTTGTTGAACTCCGCCGGACGGTGCAGCGCCACACTGCTCCACACCGGCGTGCACGCCCGGCCCAGATAGGTGGTGCGCCGGAAATCCTCATAGGTCGCCTGTAGCGCTTCGACACGTTCGGCGTGCGTCCAGATCATGAAATCGGCGTCGGCCCGTAGGCCCGCGACGTCGTAAACGCCGCGCACCACCACGCCGTGCTCTTCGCGCTGCTTGAGAAACGTCACGGTGTCGTCGATGACGGCCACCCGAGCCTCAGTTTCCGCACCGAGTGCCCCCGGACGGACCGAGAACACCGAAAACATTAGGTAGCGGACGGTGGCGTTGATCGTGTCGTAGTCCAAGCGGGCCATGACATCTATCGTGCCACGGAAGCTTCGACCGCCTCGATCGCGCCGGTGACGGCCCGACCGGCCGCGCCGATGCACGCCGGCACCCCGATCCCGTCGAGATAGCCGCCTGCCACCGCGACGGTCGGCGGCAGCCCCGCCCGTAGCTCGGCGACCACGTCGCGATGACCGGGCCCGTACTGCGGCATCGCGTCCGGCCAGCGCTGCACGTACACGTCCACCGGGTCGACGGTCAGCCCGAAAACGGTCTCCAGATCCTCGATTGACCAAGCCAGCAACTCCTCGTCGGACGCGGTGCGGGCCAGCTCCTCCCCGAACCGCCCGAACGACAGGCGCAACAGCTCTACGTCGGTGCGTCGTCCCCACTTTCGCGACGACAACGTGATTGCCTTGGCACGCAACCGTTCTCCGCTTGCGACCAGCACGCCGGAATTCTGAGGAAAGCGCACGCCCCGCGGCACGGCCATCGCGACCACTACCGACGATGCGCTGACGATGCGACCAGCCGCGGCGGCGGTGCGGGGCGCTAAGCCCTCGACGAGGCCAACGAGGCGCGGCGCCGGGACTGCCAGGATCACCCCGTCGGCGCTGTACTCGGCCCCCGCGTCGTCGCGCAGCAGCCAGCCCTGCGCAGGGCCTCCAGTGGCCTCGATCCCCGTCACCGCAGCCTGAATCCAGTTCAGTCGGCTACGACGGGCCAGTTCGTCGACCAGCACCACATAACCGCCGCCGATGGCGCCGAATACCGGGCCCGCCGTGACACTCATCAGGGCCTGGCGGACCGCGTCGGTCAGGTGCGCGGCGCCTCCGTCGAGAGCTCCGGCCAACGTGGGGGCAGCCGAGCGAACGCCGATCGTCGCGGCCGACCCCGCGTACACCCCGCCGAGCATCGGATCCACCGACCGGGCTACGACTTGTTCGCCGAACCGCTCGGCGACCAGATCGCCCACTGCGGGGTCGCCGCCGGGTTGCCAGCGAAACGGTCGACTCGGCTCGGAAGCGATCAGCGCGAGCGTCGCGTCGTTGACCAGACCGGCCATCGACTCTCCGGACGACGGAATCCCGCCCAGCGTGGCGGGCGGTAGCGGATGCAACCGATCCTGGCTGTAGATCAGCGGGCGCGCTCCGGTGGTGCCGACGTGCCGGTTCGCCAGGCCCAATTCGGCCAGTAGCGCGAGCATTTCGGGGCGGCGCACCACAAACGCCTCGGCGCCGACGTCGATGGCCGCCCCGCCGACCTGCTCAGTGCGCAATACCCCGCCGAGCCGGTCG
>DAIODV010000168.1:0-7888 GCA_036746615.1 Mycobacterium sp. | reverse complement strand
GGTTGTACCACTCGAACGCGGGGGTGTTGATGTCCCAGCCGTTGAAGTCGTCCTGGGCACGAAGCCCGTCGAGCAGGTACACGGCCGGCGAGTTGGCGCCGCCGCTCTGGAACTGGACCTTGATGTCACGGCCCATCGCCGCCGACGGCACCTGCAGGTACTCGACGGGCAGACCCGGCCGGGAGAACGCTCCCGCAGTCGCGGTCTGGCCCACGACACCGATCAGACCCGGCAGCAGGGACGCCGCGGCGACCCCTAACGCGAGTCGGCGCGGCATCCGTTTTGCCGCGCCGCGAAACCTGTCAACAAGCTGCATTCTTGCTTTCCTCATTCTTGTCGGGCCCACACCTGTGGGTCGGACTACATGCGCCAGCTGATACATCAACTGGGGCAGGAGTGCCCGTGTAGTCAACCACAACTTCGGGGATGCCTTCTCCTCGGCGGGGGTCCGGTCAAGGCCCCCATCCCGCGAAAAGGCCCGCTCAACCGGGCTGCGGATCACCACGCTGTGAATGTGCCGACGAGCGGTCGCACGCCGGTAAGAATACATATCCCGGGTTGCTGCGCGCTCGTTGGGGCGGCCGCTGCAGCGGCGGCGCCACGCCGAAGTGAAAATTTTCAAAATTTTCGGTTGGACCTGGTCTGCGGAGCGAAAATTCGACCCGGTTATGGCCCGGCGGCCGGCATACCGGTGTAAGGCGCACCACCGGATTCGGGCACGGCCAAGCCGCATCTGAGGAGTTCGTAACGGGGAACCCGGTCAATTCGGTACTTGGTGAACTCATAGGAATGCAGCAGATTCGACAGGAATCTGTGGAAACCCATCGGTGCACGAACCGAATTCAGCATCGCCTGGGTCCCGGGACACTTCAGAGCCGCCTCGGCTTGGGCCACCCACTGCGCGTCGAGGTACCCCGGAACGCCCGGATACCACTTCACCCACGGCCCGTCCGCAATCACCCAGTCCGGGAACAGGTTCTTGTCATGGCCTATGCGTCCGTGCACCAACCGGGCGGTGTGAGCAGCCACCGGATTGGCCAGTCCGATTTGGTCGATCACCCGGACTTCGAGCCCCACATTCATGCCCACCATCCCGAGATTGGTGAAAAACACGGTGTGAGGGCCCTTTTGGGCCGGACCAGGCGGGCGGGGCGGGCCGGGCGGCGGTGATTTGGGCGCGACGGGCGGAACCAGATCCCACTGATCGTAATTGCCCGACGGCAGCAGCAACGCCCCTTGCGGTGTGTTGTTGAGCGCCACCAGCACCGCACGCATCCGCGGGTAATCCAGGTAGTCGGCTGCCGTCAGCGGATGCGCATGGCCTGTCGCCTGCGCGTAGAAGCGGCGTTCGTCCACGATGCCCGAGTAGGTGACCCGGGTGGCGTCGTCGCCCATTCCCGGCGAATTCGCCGCCCACAGCGACCATCCCGCGATCGCCATCCACAGCGCACTCACCGCGCCGGCCAACCAGTAGCCGGCTTCCCGTGACAACCTCGTTCCTTCGGGAAACACCACGGGCACTACCGCCACCGGTGCGAGTAAACACAGCAGCGGCACCAGGAGCACCCGGCCGTGCATGAAATCGCCGCCCTGCCGAATCCAGTACAGCGCCTGCAGCAGCCCACTGACGACGATGAATACCACGACGGCCGTTGGGCTTTGGACCGATCGGGCCAGCGGGCCGTGCCCGCGTGGCGGTGCGTGACGAGTCCACCAGGGCCGGCTCCCGCCGCCCAGCAGCACCAGAGCCAGCGCCACCAGCAGCACCGCAGGCGCCCACAGCGCGTAGGGCCGGTTGAAGTTGGACAGGTAGATCACGCCCTGGGCCCATTTGTCGCCGGCCGCATCTTTGGCCAGCGCTGTTCCGGGAAATAGCAAGCCGTAGTAGCCCATTCGGAAAATCTCGTAGCCCACCGGAAGCAGTCCGCCGGCCACCACGATCAGCGTTCGGCGCCGCCAGCCATTCGAGGCGATGAGCATCATGATCAGCGCCAGGCCGCCGATCAGAGCCAGCTCGGGGCGCACCAGCACGCTGCATCCGGCGACAAACGCCAGCGCGCCGGTGAAGACTCGCCCCCACGGACGCACCCGCGTCGCCTGCGACCAGCAGACCATCATCCACCACAGCAGCCCGAGATAGGCCATCACCAGCCCACTTTCGAGGCCGGAGGTAGCGAAGTCGCGCGCCGGGGGGACCGCGATGTAGACCAGCGCGCCGGCCGGCAGCATGACTGCCCGACGGCCCAGCAGGCCGGGGGCGAACAGCCGGCCGGTGCCCAGCATCAGCATCGCCAATCCCGCCACGCTGAGCAGCAGCGCCAGCACTAGGGCCACATACTCCAGGCGCATCGGCCAGCTCAGCCAGCTCGCCGCGTAGACCAGATATGTCCACACCACCGATGTGTTGGCCTCGACCCGTTCGCCCGCATTGAACACCGGGCCGTTGCCCGCCAACAGGTTTCGCACAGTGCGTAAGACGATCAGTCCGTCGTCGGCAATCCACCGCCGCTGCCAGGCCCCCCACCCGAACAACACGGCCACCACGGCCACGCTCACCCAAAGACTGACCCGGACCGTGGCGTCGTACGGGAAAGCCGGCCGGCCTACCGCCCTGATCATCGGCGGACGAGACGGCGCCGGGCTCTTCACGGCCACGTCAGCCGAGGATAACCGCAGCACCAACGATCCCGATCCAGGACAACGCCAGCACCTGCAACATCCGGTCACCCAGCGCGATGTCTTCTGGCTCGCCAGCCAGACCGCCATCGACGTCAACCGCGTAGCGCAGGACCGCGATGGTGAACGGGACCATGGACACCACGAACCAGCCCGCTGCGCCGTGCTCGCGGTCAAAGGCCCACAGGCCGTAGAAAACGAGCAGCGCGGTCGCCGACAATGTCCAGACGAATCGCAGGTAGGTGCTGGTGTAGCTTTCCAGCGACCTGCGGATCCTGGCCCCGGTGCGCTCGGCCAGTTGCAGTTCGGCGTAGCGCTTGCCGGCTCCCATGAATAGCGATCCGAACGCCATCATCAGCAAAAACCATTGCGTCAGATGGATATTGGTGGCCGCGCCCCCGGCTATCGCTCGGAGCAGATACGCCGACGACAGAATGCAGATGTCAATCACCGCTTGGTGTTTGAGGCCAAAGCAGTAGCCCAGCTGCATGGCGATATATACGGCCATTACTAACGCCAGGTTGGGCGTGACCCACCAGCTGATGACCAGAGATCCAGCCCCGAGCGCCATCGCCAGCGTGTAGGCCAGCCACTCGGGCACCACGCCGGCGGCGATCGGCCGGAATCGCTTGGTGGGGTGCTCGCGGTCGGCGTCGACCGCCCCACGGCCGTGGCGGACATCGTTGACCAAATAGACCGACGAGGCCGCCAGGCTGAACACCACGAAAGCGACCGCTACCCGGACCAGCACTGTGGCCCAGTGGTAGTGGACGTCGGTGCCCCATGCGGCCAGCGGCGCCGCCGCCACCAGGATGTTCTTCACCCATTGCCGTGGGCGCATCGCCTTGACGACGCCGACGATCAGGTTGTCCGGCGGTCCGGTCACCGGCGCTTCATCTTTGATGTCTTCACTCATCTGTCCGCTCCTGTGCGCCGCCCGTCGATTCGGGCGGCTGCCCTTTCCACGGCCGCTGCGACGATGGCGCCGACGACCACGCCGGTCGCCACGTCGCTGGGATAGTGCACGCCGAGCAACACCCGCGAGAGTGCCATCGGCGGCACCAGCATGACAGGCAGCGGCGCGCCGGTGGCACGGGCCAGCAGGATCGACGCCGCGGTAGTGGAGGTGGCGTGCGCCGACGGGAAGCTCAAACGGCTCGGGGTGCCGACGTTCACTGCGACTGCCGGATGATGCGGCCGCGGCCGCCGCACCAGCCGTTTGATCAGCACAGCGGCCGCATGCGCCGAGAACGCCCCGACACCGGCCACCAGCCAGGCCCGGCGGCGGGCCGGCTGCAGGATCGCGCCGATCGCCGACACCACCAGCCAGCCGATGCTGTGCTCGCCGAAATGTGACAGCGCCCGCGCGGCCGCCAGCGCACCGGGCCGCTCGCCCAACGCAGCTTGAACCGCTACCAGCGCGGCCACTTCACCGTGCGGCGGCGCCGAATCAGCCGCGATGTCGGCCATTGCCAGACACTTGGTCTTCCGGCGACGGTCCGGGAAGCAGCACCGTCTCCCACTTCTCCTTGCTGGACAGCACCGGCAGCGCCGCGCGGTAGACACGGCGCATCTCGTCGAAGCGAGTCAGCAGTTGCCGCTGACGCCGTAGCGACTGCCACAGCAGCGCAAACATCTTGGCCCGGTCGCGCTGCCGATAAACCGCGCCCCGGCCGTCCGCCGTCGTGACCGTCGCACCATCGAGTGTCGACAGCCGGAACCACCGGGCGTCTTGCGTCGGCACGTTCAACTGCGGGCGCCGATGATGCGACGGGTCTTCCCGCTTGAGCTGATGCAGCGTGCCACGAATCAGCCGGTATCCCACCGCAACCGGGTCCACCGGCGGCTTCATCTCACGGTTGCGCTGCGACGGCGCAGGCAATTCGTCGGACGATCCCAACACCACCGCGTCGGGGTAGGCCTTGCGCATGCGGTGCACCTCAGGCAGTGCGCTTTCCAGTATCGAGAAGATGTGCTCTGGCCCGGCCAGGAAATCGTCGATCGCCTTGTTCTGTATGGCTACCGTCGAATATTCAAGGCAGGAAAGGTGTTTGAGTGTCGCCTTGAAGTGGCTGCGGACCAGCCCGGACACGTCGCCGTCCCAGTGCATGGCCGCGACCACCAACCGGTTGCGCAGGTGGAAGTAGGCCTGCCAGTCGATGGCATCGTCCTTGTCGCTCCACGCCATGTGCCAGATCGCCGCGCCGGGCAAGGTGGCGGTGGGGTAGCCGTGCTCGCCGGCGCGCAGCCCGTAATCGGCGTCATCCCATTTGATGAACAGCGGCAGCGGCTGGCCGAGCTCCTCGGCGACCTGCCGCGGGATCATGCATGTCCACCAGCCGTTGTAGTCGACGTCGATGCGCCGGTGTAGTAATTGGCTGCGAGGGTTGTTGTCGCTCAACGGGAATTCGGCGAAGTCGTGGTCGTATTCGGTAAACGGCGCCGCGGTCCACATGAAGTTCGCCCGGTCAACCATCTCGCCCATGATGTGCAGGTGCGAGGGCTCCTGCAGGTTGAGCATTTGGCCGCCGACCAGCATGGGCGCCTTCGCGAAGCGATGCATCGCCAGGATGCGCAGAATGGTGTCCGACTGCAGCTGAATATCGTCATCCATGAACAGGATCTGCTGACAGTCAGTGTTTTTCAGCGCCTCATACATCACCCGGCTGTATCCGCCGGAGCCGCCGAGGTTGGGCTGGTCGTGAATGGAAAGCCGATCACCCAGCGGCGCGGCGGCAGCGGCGAAATCGGGATGGTCGCGCACCTTCTTGGTGCCCTGGTCGGGCACGATTACTGCGCCGATCACCTTGTCCACCAATGGATCTGCGGTGAGCTCGCGTAGCGCGTTGACGCAGTCATGAGGCCGGTTGAAGGTCGGGATGCCGATCGCGACGTTCGCGACGCCCGGCGCTGGCTGGTCGGAATACCAGCCGGCACTGCGCAGGGTCACGTCCGAGTCGGTGGTGATGTCGAACCAGATCCACCCGCCGTCTTCGAATGGCTCCAGCCCGATCTGGAATTCGATGATCGCCGGCTCGTTGCCGGTTCCGTCGAATTTGCGTCCGTCGACAAAGATCCGCGCGCCGGTGGCTTTGGTGCGGTAGACGTCGACGCGCCCTGTGCCGGTCAATTCTGCGTGCAGCACCACTGACGTGCACGTCGTCCATCGCCGCCAATAGCTGGCGGGAAACGCGTTGAAATAGGTGGCGAACGACACCTGCGATTCCGCGCCGATCTGCAGCGAGGTGCGGTCGGCGGCATGCGCACGCCGGGAGTTGGTCTTCGACTCCTCCAGGTAAAGCTTGCGGACGTCGAGCGGCTCGCCCGGACGGGGCAGGATGACGCGGGCCAGCAAGCTCACGGCTTTACCGGATTGCTGGGTCGCGGCGCGGCTGGCATCGTCGGCGGTGGTCTTGCTCATCCGCGAATGCTTCCTTTGTTGTTCTCGTCGAGCGGGGCGCCATCGCGTAGGTGCGGCGCCAGGGTGTTGTCGTACATGTTCAGCGCGCTGGCAATGGCCATGTGCATGTCGAGATATTGGTAGGTACCCAGCCGGCCGCCGAAAAGCACCTTCGCCGAAGCGGTTTCATCTTTGGCTCTGGCCCGGTAGGAGGCCAGTACGCTGCGATCGGCCTCGGTGTTGATCGGGTAGTAGGGCTCGTCGTCATCGTCGGCGAATCGGGAGTACTCCCGCATGATCACCGTCTTGTCGGTGGGATACTCGCGCTCGGGGTGGAAATGGCGGAACTCGTGAATGCGGGTATAGGGCACGTCGAGGTCGTTGTAGTTCATCACCGGTGTGCCCTGAAAGTCCCCCGTCGGCAGCACTTCGACCTCGAAATCCAAAGTGCGCCAACCTAGATGGCCTTCGGAGTAGTCGAAGTAGCGGTCCAGCGGACCGGTGTAGACCACCGGCGCCTCCGGGCTGGCGGCACGTAGTTCCTCGCGCACGTCGAACCAGTCGGTGTCCAGGCGGACGTCGATGCGATCGTCGGCGGCCATGTTCTGCAGCCATGCCGTGTAACCGTCAACCGGCAGACCTTCGTAGGTGTCGTTGAAGTACCGGTTGTCGAAGGTGTAACGCACCGGCAGCCGCGTGATGTTGGCTGCGGGCAACTCTTTGGGATCGGTCTGCCACTGCTTGGCGGTGTAGCCCTTCACGAAAGCCTCGTACAGCGGGCGGCCGATCAGCGAGATCGCCTTCTCCTCGAGGTTCTGTGCATCCTCGGTCTTGATCTCGGCGGCCTGCTCGGCGATCAGCTGGCGCGCCTCGTCGGGGCTGAAGTAGCGGCCGAAGAACTGGGAGACCAGCCCCAGTCCCATCGGGAATTGGTAGGCCTGGCCGTCGTGCAGTGCAAAGACCCGATGCTGGTAGCCGGTGAACTCGGTGAACTGCCGCACGTAATCCCACACCCGCTTATTAGAGGTATGGAAAAGGTGCGCGCCGTACTTGTGCACCTCGATGCCGGTCTGCGGCTCAGCCTCGGAGTAAGCGTTTCCGCCGATATGCGGGCGCTTTTCGACGACGAGCACGCGCTTGTCGAGCTGGCTGGCCACGCGCTCGGCGATCGTCAGGCCAAAGAATCCGGAGCCAACGACATAGAGGTCAAAGCGACTGGAACGAGAAGTCATCGGTTGCCTAGGGTATCGGACTGCGCGGCCTTAGCCCGCTTGGCCGCGGCGTTCCCCGGGGGTGTTCTGCGTTCGCGGTACGAATACCAGCGCCACGCCGCACGATTCGGCGCATTTTGAGTGACGAAAGTCGCGATTGGCTCACGATTCGGTCTCGCCACACCAGTCACACCATTCACGTACGTACCATCAATCACGTGTGCTGAGTACCGCCCTTCAGGCACGCTGCCAGCTCTTAGCAGGCAGGAAACTAACGGACTACTGGTCCAAGATTGAGGAGACTTCCGTGCCGAACCGACGTCGACGCAGGCTCTCGACAGCCATGAGCGCAGTCGCCGCTCTGGCGGTCGCGAGTCCTTTTGCTTACGTTGCCGTTTGCAACTTGCCGGCCGAGACCAAGCCGGCACCGCAACACCGCGAATTCGTCCGCGCCGCGGGCATGAACGACCTGCCCGGCGAATTGATGTCCGCGCTGTCTCAAGGACTGTCCCAATTCGGGGTGAACCTTCCGCCAGTGCCCAGCCTGACCGGTACGACAAGCCCCGGGCTGACCTCGCCGGGCCTCACCTCCCCCGGTCTG
>DAIODV010000167.1:0-7896 GCA_036746615.1 Mycobacterium sp. | reverse complement strand
CGAAGCGTGCCACGCGAGCAGCTGACGATGAAGGCGATCGCCGACGTCTTGGGCGTCAGTCGAAAGGCCCTGCACTACCACGTCGGCGACAAGGAGGGCTTGCTCAATCTCGTCGTCGCCGACCTCTTTGAAACCGAGCTTGCCACCATCAACCTCCCGGATGCCGATTGGCGGGTCGTGCTCCGCGCGTGGACGCGCGCGTTCCGAGACGGTGTACTGCAGGTGGGTGTACCGGTCACCTACGTCCAGCTGCACGGAATGGCCGGGATGACAGCCATGAAGCTGAGTGAGCGCGTCCTTCAGTCGTTGTTCGATGCTGGGTTCGATGAAACGCTCGCACGTCGAGGCCTGAACGTGGTCTCCAATGTGGCGATGACGCACGCGAACATCGGCCTCCTCAAGGCTCAGCATCAAGGCACGTATCCGCAGGAGGCCGAACTGACCGATGCTCTCGGACAGTTGGGCGCGGAGCAGTTCACAGCATTGCGCCGAATGCTCACCGTCGTGCAAAACGAGGCTCCCGACGACCAGTTTGAGTTCGAACTCGACCTGGCGATCGCGGGTCTGGGAAGGCTGCTGGACTCTGCCTGAGCTACGTCGATCGAAAACGAACCCGCCCGGCGGTTAGGCTGGGCGACCATGACCAGTACCGATCCGGCGCCGCAGCCACACGCCACCGCCGAGCAGGTCGAGGCCGCCCGCCACGACAGCAAGCTGGCCCAGGTGCTCTACCACGACTGGGAGGCGGAGAACTACGACGAGAAGTGGTCGATCTCCTATGACCAGCGCTGTGTCGACTACGCGCGGGACTGCTTCGACGCCGCCGTTCCCGACGATGAGATCTACCGGTTGCCGTACGACCGTGCCCTCGAATTAGGCTGCGGCACAGGCTTTTTCTTGCTTAACCTGATCCAGTCCGGGGTCGCGCGGCGCGGGTCGGTCACCGACTTGTCTCCGGGCATGGTCAAAGTCGCCACCCGCAACGGGCAGTCGCTAGGCCTCGATATCGACGGCCGGGTCGCCGATGCCGAGCGCATCCCGTACGACGACAATACATTCGACCTGGTCGTGGGACATGCTGTGCTGCACCATATTCCGGATGTCGAGCTGTCGCTGCGTGAGGTGCTGCGAGTGCTGCGGCCCGGCGGCCGCTTCGTTTTTGCCGGCGAACCGACCTCTGTCGGCGACGGCTACGCCCGGACATTATCGACACTGACCTGGCGGGTCACCACCAACGTCACCAAACTGCCCGGCCTGAGTAGCTGGCGGCGTCCGCAGGCCGAGCTCGACGAATCATCGCGCGCCGCCGCGCTGGAAGCCGTCGTCGACCTGCACACGTTCGCCCCGAGCGATTTGGAGAAGATGGCCGCCTCCGCCGGAGCTGTCGACGTCGAGACCTCGACCGTCGAGTTCACCGCCGCGATGCTGGGTTGGCCGCTGCGCACTTTCGAGTACGCGGTGCCGACGGACCGGCTGGGCTGGGGTTGGGCCAAGTTCGCGTTCACCAGTTGGAAAACGTTGAGCTGGGTGGACGAGAACCTGTGGCGACGGCTGGTGCCGAAGGGCTGGTTCTACAACGTGATGATCACCGGGGTCAAGCCGTCCTGAACTTCGGGCTCGACGACGTCGCCTACCTGACGTCGGAGGCGGGCTGCGCGGCGCTGAACGTCGTGGCGGGGCTGCCGTTGGCCGACCGCGTCGCCGAAATCGCAGCTCTGCGAAAACAATTCGGCGACCGGACGCCCGTGCTGGTCGAAACGGTGCTGCTACGCCGGCGTGCCGCCGACAAGCTGCCGGGCACCGGCCAGTGGCTGTTTACCGACGAGGCGTTGCAGCAAGCCAGCGCCGCGCCCGTCGCTTTGCATCGGGCGCAACGGCTGGCCGGGCGCGTCGTGCATGACGTGACCTGCTCGATCGGCACCGAACTCGCGGCCTTGCGCGACTCGGCGGCCGCGGTGCTCGGCAGCGACATCGACCCCGTGCGGCTGGCGATGGCTCAGCACAACCTGGGCGGTGCCGTCGATCTGTGCCGCGCCGACGCGTTGCACCCGGTGACGCGCGATGCGGTGATACTGGCCGATCCTGCGCGGCGCAGTGCTGGACGGCGACGCTTCAACCCACGCGACTACCAGCCTGCCCTGGACCGGCTGTTCGAGGTCTACCGCGGCCGGCAGCTCGCGGTAAAGTGCGCTCCTGGAATCGATTTCGACGCTGTGACGCGCCTTGGATTCGAGGGCGAGATCGAGGTGACCTCCTATCAAGGGTCGGTTCGGGAAGCGTGCTTGTGGTCGACAGGATTGGCCGAGCGAGATGTGCATCGTCGAGCAAGCATCCTCGAACGCGGCGAACAGATCACCGATTCTGAGCCGGACGACTGCCCGGTGCGCCCCGCGGGCCGGTGGATCGTCGATCCCGACGGCGCGGTGGTGCGGGCCGGTCTGGTGCGCCATTACGCCGCGCGCCACGGGCTGTGGCAGCTGGACCCACATATTGCCTACCTGTCGGGCGACCAACTGCCCGCGGGTATGCGGGGCTTCGAGGTTGTCGAGCAGCTGCCGTTTGACGAGCGTCGGTTACGGCAAGCGCTCGCGGCCCTGGACTGCGGCGCGTTGGAGATCTTGGTGCGCGGTGTGGACGTCGACCCAACTGCGCTGCGCCGGCGGTTGGCATTGCGCGGCAGCGACTCGTTGACGGTGGTGATCACCCGACTCGGGGCGGGTGCAGCCGCGCGCGGGACGGCGTTCGTGTGCCGGGCATCGCGCTAGACGGCCTTCCGCGGGCCGCGGCCGTTTGAGTGCACAAGGTCTGAAACGGGGCTGAGAACATACTCAAGTTTTTTTAAGGTTCTCTCGTAAATATTGCGCGCCTGTCAATACACTGAGGACCCTCAGCGGAGGGCGCTGATAGCAAGAAGCCTGCGCCATTGCGGCGCGGCGGGGGAAAGGAAAATCCATAGTGAACGTTCGTGGTATCGCGCGGCTGGGCACGCTGGCCGTGGGACTGGGCATTGGCGCAGCGGTGGCCTCGCTGCCGGGGACTGCGTCGGCAGACTCGTCGGATTGGTCGTCCTCGATCGACACCCTGCTGAGTGGTGTTGCGTTGCCGGCTGCCGACTCGTCAGGTCTGAACATGGCTGTCTCGATGAATGGGGTGTCGCTGCTGCAGATCGGCACCGCGCACGCCTACTCGGGCGCCAACGGCGACATTGCGATGGCCACCGGCGCGGGCGACACCGCCTACGCCTACGGCACCAACAACTACGCCGACGTGCTCGGCACCGACTCCACTGGCATCGCCGGCGGCACCTCGGACGCCAGCGCCCTCGGCTCGACCGGCGACTCGGTCTTCATCGACGGCAACAACGACTACGCCTTCGCCGGCGGCCTGAACGGCGTTGACGACAGTGCCGAGATCTTCGGCGACAACGACAGCGCGGAAGCCGGCTCCAGCGCGCTGCACAGTGGTAGCTACGACGTGGCATACGTAGAGGGCAGCAATCTCGGGGACGCCAACGCGACCGGCGGCGACCACCTGGTCGACGTCCTGAAGTTCTACGGCGACGGGGCGTCCGCCGCAGCTAGCGAGAGCAGCCACTGGCTGACCGGGCTGCTGTCGTCGACGGACGCGGCAAGTAGCGGCAACCTGCTGACTGAGCTGGTGTCGTTATTTGCACCAGCTGCCGCTGGCGATAGTGGCAACTTCCTCACCGACCTCGCGTCGTTGTTCTAAGCCACTGCCTTCCGGCCTCCCGGGTCGGCATCGCCGGCCCGGGAGTGGCTTGGCTCCCAACGTTTGGCATTAAACGTCAATCCGCTCGATGTTGGCTTTTGAGAGCACGTGGACCGAATACGCGCTAAGAACATACTCAACGTTTTCTTAGAATTTGTTCGGACATATTGCACTTTAGTCAATAAACTAATGAAACCTCAGCGGCGGACGCTGATGCCAAAATCGCGCGCCAATTCGGCGCGGCGGGGGAAAGGAACCGATGGTGAACGCTCGTGGTAAGGCGCGGCTGGGCATGCTGGCCGTGGGGTTGGGGATCGGCGCCGCGGTTGCCGCGATGCCGGGTAACGCGCGGGCCGATTCGTCGACCGATTGGCTGTCTTCGATCGACGCTCTTCTGGGCGGTGCCGGCTTTCCAGACGCCGCCGCAGCAAGTCCTCTCAACATCGCTATCTCGATCGACGGGTTGTCGCTGATGCAGTCAGGCACCGCGCACGCCTACTCGGGCGGCAATGGGGACATTGCGATGGCCACGGGCGCAAACTCGACCGCCTATGCCTACGGCACTGACAACTACGCCGACGTCCTCGGGAACAACGACACCGCGTGGGCTGGCGGCTACACACCGGCCGGGGCCCTCGGCTCGACCGGCGACACCGCCTTCATCGACGGCAACAACGACACCGCGTTCGCCGGCGGCCTGAACGGCGTTGACGATGGCGCCGAGATCTTCGGCAGCAACGACAGCGCCGAAGCCGGTTCCAGCGCCGCGGGCAACGGTAGCTACGACGTGGCTTACGTGGAGGGCAACAATCTCGGAGACGCCAAGGCGACCGGCGCCAGCTGGCTGGTCGACGTGTTGAAGGCTTACGGTGACGGTTCCACCGACGCCGCAACCAGCAGCAGCTACCTGAGCGACCTGGGTTTGTCGACGGGTGCTGCTGCTGACAGCAGCAACTTGTGGACCGACCTGGTGTCGTTATTGGACCCGGGGGCCGCGGCTGCCAACACCGGCAACCTCCTGACCGACCTCGCGTCCTTGTTCTGACGACGGCGTTGCCTCCCGGGCCGGCGACCGCCCGCCGACCCGGGAGTACGTCTAAGTACCGGTCGAATTCTCCGCACTTGCAAATCCCCCGTCATCGCCGAGGACGGGGGATTTGCTATTTCGCACCCAACCCCGGGTTCGGAACTCTATTAACGCCGAAGCGAACAAAAACTGAGACGGAATGTCCGGATAACCGGAATCGGCTTAGCGCTTATTTAGTATTTACAAAACCGAGCTCCAATCAACCGGCCGCAGTCTGCCGTCGTTGTTCTGAACTCACCGTCTCTCACGATGGCGGCGGATGTTTCCCCGCCGGTCGTAATAGGGGCCGGGTAGGCTGGCGAGACGGCATTTCAGCCGTTCCCAGTCTGCGAGGACAAGTCGACCAATGCGCAACTTGATCGCGGCCGCGTTGATCGCGGCCGGGGCCCTGCTGGTTTGGGCCGGCGACCCTCTCGCCGCGGCGGACTCGGCATGCACCAGCATGGGCGGCGATGTGGAAGGTGAGCAGACGTGCCACGTGCATGCCGCCACCTCCACGTACTCCCTGGACATGAAGTTCCCGCTCGACTACCCCGACGAGCAGGCGCTGACCGACTACGTCAGCCAGAACCGGGACGGATTCGTCAACGTCGCGCAGACATCGTCGCAGACGTCGGGAACCCGCGACGTGCCGTACCAGATGGAGGTGACCTCCGAGCAGTTCCACTCCGGGCAGGCGCCCGGCGGCACCCGAAGCGTGGTGGTCAAGGTGTTCGAGGATCTCGGCGGTCCGCGCCCGTCCACGTCGTACAAGGGTTTCAACTACGACCTCGGCGCGCAGAAGCCGATCACCTTCGACACTCTTTTCGCGCCCAACACCAAACCGCTTGACTCCATCTACCCGATCGTGCAGCGCGAGGTGGGACGCCAGACCGGGTTCGGCGCTGCGATCCTGCCCGGTTCGGGTCTCGATTCGTCGCATTACCAGAACTTCGCCATCACCGACGACGAGCTGATCTTCTACTTCGCGCCGGGAGAGCTACTGCCGGCGTCGATCGCCGGCGCCACCCAGGTCCACGTGCCACGCAACGCCGTCCCGCCGTTGGCCGTCAAGGGCTAGATCGGGCCGGCCTGCATTTCCATCGCCGCCGCACCCAACGCGACGGCAAGCTGGGCGATGCAACCGATGAGCGGCACGACCCAAGCGACCCGCTGGCGGACGAGTCGAATCACCGTCACCAGCACGTCGAGGAACAAGAAGGCGCCACCAGCCCATAGCGCCAAGTGCATGGCCCGATCCAGCCAGACCGGGTCGCCACACTTCTGGTACCCACAGGAGTCGGTGGTCATGACCATAAGTCCCAGCACAGTGAACGTCGCGGTGAAGAAGATGAAATGCGCGACGAGCAACACGATCGTGACGAGCACATCGGCGAGCCGACGGCCGCTGGTGTGTTGCGCCGACGGATGCTGTGCGGCTGGGTCATTCGACACGCAGACCATCCTTACCAGGTAATGCCTGCCGGCCAGTCAGCTCGGCGCGAAGCTATACACCTGGCCGTCGCTGGTGGCGATGACCACCCGGCGGTCACGGCCCACCGATACGCCAACCGGGTAGCCGGTTGCCTCAGGCAGCGCGAAGTCCCCGAGCGTGCGGCCGGTGCCCGGATCGAAGACGAGCAGCGACATCCCGCGTGCTCCCTCGCCGGGGCCGCCGGTCACTACGACGTAGCCAACACCCTGACCCGCCAGGCTCGACGTCGACAGTGGGCTGAGGTCGTTGTGGCGCCATACCTGCTCGGCGTGATCGCCATCGTCCTTAAAGGCGACTAGCCGGGTTTCCGGGCCGCCGCCCGACACGATTAACCCACTCGGCGTGACCGAAGGCGGAGTCTGGGCAAGGAATTTCAGCGGCACCGACCATTTCGGCTTGCCGTCGGCGGTGCGCAGCGCCCACAGCCGCTCGTCGCGGCCGTTGACGTAAATCGTGGACCCGTCGCTGGACAACACCGGGCTGGCGATTACCCCGGCGCTCACCGCATCGCTGGTCCATTCGCGCGTAAGCAGCGGGCTCTGACCCGGGTGGTACTTCAACGCGGTCAGCACCGGCGCGGGAGCCCCGGGCTGCCAAAGGCCCACCACCACCATCCCGCTCGCCGCTGCGAACGCCGGCGCCGCGGCGACCGGGCAGCCGGCGCGGGCCGGTGCGCAATCGGAGAGTCCGCGGGTGAAGTCGGCCGGATCGACATTGTCGACCAGATCGATTGCATTGCCGATGACGGTGCCGCGGTGTGCGTTGAAAACCTGCACTTGGCCGAGGTGCGTCACAACGAGCAATTGGCTATGCCCGAGAAACCTTGGCGTAGTGGGCGTTCCGATAACCGGTCGGCGCCAGCGGATCCACTGGGTGACCGGAAACGACAGTATCGCCCCCGGCTGGCCGACGTAGAGGTTGTCGAAGCCGTCGAACAGCGGGCCGGAGATGCCGCCGCCCTGGTATAGCCGGGTGCACCAGCGTTGTCTGCCGTTGTCGTCGTTCTCCCACTCCATCAACGAGCAGCCGCCCGGTGTCTGCGCGTTGAGAGCCATCCAATTGCGCGAACTCAGCGCCGGCGCCGCTGCCAGCGAGCCCTTGACCGAACGGGTCCAGCGCAGGGTGAGCTTGGTAGCACCGGACGTCGCGGTGTAGCTGCTGTTGGACGCGTCGCCATATTGCGCGGGCCAGCCCTGGGCGGGCGTGGTGTCGACCCAGGAGTCGGTGTTGCCGCAGCCGGCCAAGGTCGCCGCAACAACGAACGCTGCTGCGGCACGCCGACTATGCAGGATTCGGTGAAATATGGCGCGATTTTTGTGTCTAAGCCGCACAGTCGCCGGAAAGCTGATGCGCCAAAACACCAGCCGAGGGTAACCTGCGGCACCTTGGGTAGGCTTTCCGGCCATGACGACAATGTGGGGGGCACCTCTGCATCGCCGCTGGCGGGGATCGATGCTGCGTGACCCGCGCCAGGCCAAGTTCCTGACGCTGGCATCGCTGAAATGGGTGCTGGCCAACCGCGCCTACACCCCGTGGTATCTGGTCCGCTACTGGCGGCTGCTGAAGTTCAAGCTGGCCAACCCGCACATCATCACCCGCGGCATGG
>DAIODV010000166.1:0-7967 GCA_036746615.1 Mycobacterium sp. | reverse complement strand
GCACCTCGAGCAGCGCCGGCATGCCCGCGGCCGCTTCGGCTTCGACCAGTGCGGGGGCGACGGCAGCCAACGGATCGACATCGGGAGCAGGCGCGGCGGCCAGTGCAGCCCCGGCGGCCACCCCCGCGGCCGGCTTCGCCTACGCGGTGGGCGGTTTCGGCCCTGACGACGACCCCGGGCCGACCCTGATCGATCGCGAGGGCGGCAAGGCGCCCGGAAGCTACGTTCCCGCTGCGGCCGCGGTCGGTGCCGTGAGTCGAGACAAGGCGCGGGCGCGGCGCCGTCGACGGGCCGAAATGCACGACCACGCCGACGAGTTCGCAGATATCGACGGCAATCTCGGTCCCAACGCAGAGGACGAGTCGGTGCTGGCGTCGGAACAGGGCGCTGGGTCGCTGGGATTTGTCGGAACAATGCAAAAGGGCATGGCCGCCGAGGCAGCGGGTTTGGCGACATTGCGCGGCACTGGATTTGGTGCGGGACCGACTATGCCGATGCTGCCCGGCACGTGGAGTCCGGACACGACGGGGGAGGGGGATCACAGCTGAGTGTGCCTGTGTACCAACGGTAATCGATTCGAGAAAGGATTTTTGTCATGAGTATGTTGGATGCTCATATTCCGCAGTTGGTGGCGTCGCAATCGGCGTTTGGCGCCAAGGCGGGGTTGATGCGCTCGACGATCGGCCAGGCCGAGCAGGAAGCGATGTCGGCGCAGGCGTTTCACGCGGGTGAGTCGTCGGCGGCGTTTCAGGCTGCCCATGCCCGGTTCGTGGCAGCGGCGGCCAAGATCAACAGCTTGCTGGATATCGCCCAGGCCAACCTTGGCGATGCCGCTGGCACCTATGTGGCCGCCGACTCCGCCGCCGCGAGTACCTACCCCGGCTTCTGACCACTGATACGGCTTAGACGAAAGGGATTGTGATGACGCAGATCATGTACAACTACCCGGCGATGTTGGCCCATGCCGCCGATATGGCCGGATACGCCGGCACGTTGCAGGGTTTGGGCGCGGATATCGCCAGTGAGCAGGCCGCGTTGTCGGCGGGCTGGCAGGGCGACACCGGGATGAGCTATCAGGCGTGGCAGGCCCAGTGGAATCAGGCCATGGAGCAGTTGGTGTTGGCCTACCGCGCGATGGCCGGCACGCATGAAAACAACACCACCTCGATGCTGGCCCGCGACCAAGCCGAAGGCGCCAAATGGGGCGGCTAGTAGATGGCTGCTCAGCCTAACGCCGTCGAGCTCACCGTCGACCAGGCGTGGTTTATCGCCGAAACCGTTGGAGCGGGGACGTTCCCATGGGTCTTGGCGATCACCCCTCCTTACACCGACGCCGCTGAGCGAGGCGCTTTCCTCGATCGGCAGGCCGCCGAGCTGACCCAGATGGGCATGATGTCCGAGAGTGGTGGGGTCAACCCGGCGGTCGCCGACTGGATCCGGCAGGTCTGTTTCCCGGACCGCTGGCTGGACCTGCGCTATGTCGGGTCCGGCGCAGCGTCCGGTGCCGACGACCTACTGCGCGGCATCATCGCGCGACGCGGCGAAACAGAGAAAACTGTTGTGGCGCTGCGTAATGCGCAGCTAGTGACCTTCACGGCGATGAACATCCACGACGCGCGCGCGCTGGTTCCCGTGCTGGGTGTCGGGTTGGCCGAACGTCCACCGGCGCAATTCGACGAATTCAGTCTGCCCGCCCGCGTCGGTGCGCGTGCCGACGAGCGGCTGCGCAACGGCGCGTCGCTCACCGAAGTTGTTGATTACCTGGGTATCCCGCGATCCGCTCGGCCGGTGGTCGAGTCGGTATTCACCGGGCCGCGCAGCTACGTTGAGATCGTCGCGGGCTGCCGCCACGACGGGCAGCACGCCAGCACCGAGGTCGGGGTGAGCATTGTCGACACCACCGGAGGCAGAGTGCTGGTCAGCCCGTCGCGCGCCTTCGATGGTGAATGGATATCGACATTTCGTCCTGGAACCGCGTTCGCGATCGCCGTTGCCGTCGAGCAACTGACCGCGGAATTACCGGACGCCGACTGGTTCCCGGGTAACCGGGTGTCCCGAGACTTCAGCACACAATCCAGCTAAAGCTGTCACGAAGAGAAAGAGAAGCTATGTCCTCCCAAAGTCCCAGGAGCCGGTGATGTCCAGCGCTGTAATGCCCATCGTGCGGGTCGCGGTCCTTGCTGACAGTCGGCTCACCGAGATGGCGCTGCCCGCAGAGCTGCCATTGCGCGAAATCCTGCCGGCAGTAGAGCGTTTGGTCGTTCCCGCCCCCCAAGACGGGGAGGTGGATGGGGCCGACAACGGCTCAGTCACCCCGGCTCGGCTCAGCCTTGCTCCGATCGGCGGGGCGCCGTTCAGCCTCGACGCCAGCCTGGACACCGTCGGCGTTGTCGATGGTGATCTGCGGGCACTACAACCGACCTCGACTGGATCGGCCGCTCCCGGCATTGTCGAGGACATCGCCGACGCTGCGGTGATCTTCTCCACAGCCCGGCTGAAGCCCTGGGGCATCGGCCACATCCAACGCGGGGCGCTCACGGCCGCCGTTGGATTAGTCTGGGCGGCAACCGGACTCGCCGCTACCCACCGGGTTGCTGCCGGCGCCTTGGCCGGGCTCATCGCGGTCGGCGTGATCGCGGTGCTGGCCGCGGTCGGCGGCTTGGCATCCCGTTCTGCGCGCGTGGGCGCAGTGCTCGCGGTTTCCGCGCTGGTGCCCATCGCCACGGCGTTGGCCTTGGCCGTACCGGGGAGCTTCGGTGCGGCGCAGGTGACGCTGGGCGCTGCCGGGGTGACCGCGTGGTCGTTGCTCAACTTAATCCTTCCCCAACGCGAAAGCGGGCGAGCTATCGCGGTTTTCACGGCGACGGGCGTGCTGGGGTTGGGTGTGCTGTTGGCCGCCGGCGCCGAGTTGCTATGGCAACTGCCGCTGGTGAGCCTGGGCTGTGTGCTGATCGTGGTGGCGCTGCTGGTCACGGTCGAGGCCGCCCAACTATCGGCGCTATGGGCGCGATTCCCGCTGCCGGTCATTCCGGCACCGGGGGATCCCACCCCCTCGGCGCCGTCGCTGCGCGTACTGCAGGACCTGCCGCGACGGGTACGGATCAGCGACGCGCACCAAATCGGTTTCATCGCTGGAGCTGTGCTACTGAGCACCGTCGGGTCGGTGACGATTGCACTTCACCCGCAACCGCTGTCCGGCTGGGGCTGGTACGTCGTCGCCGCCACATCAGCGGCGGCCGCGCTGCGAGCCCGGGTATGGGACTCGGCGGCGTGCAAAGCCTGGCTGCTGGCCCAGCCCTACCTGGTGGGCGTGGCGTTGGCGGGGTTCTACACTGCGACCGCGCATTATCTTGCCGCGCTCGGCGCGGTAATAGTTCTCGCCGCACTGGTATTGGCCTGGGTCGTGGTTGCGCTGAATCCGGCGATCGCCTCGCCGGACAGCTATTCGCTGCCGGTCCGGCGCCTGCTGGGCTTCGTGGCCTCGGGAATTGACGCGTCGCTGATCCCGGTCATCGCCTACCTGGTCGGCCTGTTCAGCTGGGTACTCAATCGATGATCTCTGCCCCCGTTTGGCGGCGATACGGCTGCCTCACAGCGGCTTTCGTAGCTGCCCTGTGGGTCTGCCCGCCAGCTCTGGCGGTCAACCAGCCGCAGGTCGATCCGGCCGCTAAACCGCCCAACGGCGCGCCGGGTCCGGTGCAGCCGATGGAGAAGAACGGCGACTGCAGTAGCTCCGGTGTCATTCCCGGTACTGATCCCGGTGTGGCGACGCCAAACCAGCGGATGCTGGATCCGTCTGCAGCGTGGCGGTTTTCCCGCGGCGACGGCCAGCTGGTAGCGGTTCTGGACACCGGGGTGCGGCCGGGTCCGCGGCTGCCTGAAGTGCAACCCGGTGGCGATTATGTGGAGACGACCGACGGGCTCACCGACTGTGACGGGCATGGCACGTTGGTAGCCGGGCTGATCGCCGGCCAGCCCGGCGACGACGGCTTCGCCGGACTGGCGCCCGCGGCCCGGCTGCTGTCGTTGCGGGTGACCTCGGCGAAGTTCGCCCCGCGGACTGCCGGTGGCGATCCGACTTTGGCACGCGCGGCCGTCGACGTGGCTGCACTGGCCCGGGCGATTGTGCATGCGGCCGACTTGGGCGCCCGGGTCATCAACATCTCCGCGATCACCTGCCTGCCTGCTGATCGCAATGTCGACCAAGCCGAACTGGGCGCAGCAATCCGCTATGCGGCGACCGACAAGGACGTGGTGATCGTGGCTGCCGCAGGCAACAGTGGTTCCACCGGTTCGGGTTTCGCCGGAGCGTCATGTGAATCCAACCCGCTGACCGACTTGGGCCGTCCCGAAGACCCGCGCAACTGGGCGGGAGTCACGTCGGTGTCGGTGCCGTCGTGGTGGCAGCCATACGTGCTATCGGCGGCCTCGCTGACACCCGATGACCAGCCGTCGAAATTCACCATGGCGGGGCCATGGGTGGGGATTGCCGCACCGGGCGAAAAGATCGTCTCGGTCAGCAACCGTGACGATGGTGGACTTGCCAACGGCCTACCCAATGAGCACCAGCAGCTGATCCCTCTCAGTGGCACCAGTTACGCCGCGGGCTACGTATCCGGCGTTGCGGCGCTGGTTCGCAGCAAGTATCCAGATCTCAAGGCCGCCGAGGTGATTCATCGAATCACCGCGACCGCGCACAACGGCGCTCGCGCGCCGTCCAACGTCGTTGGTGCGGGCACGGTGGACCCGGTTGCCGCCCTGACCTGGGAACTGCCGAATGCCAACCACGACAAATCCCCGGTGAAACACGTTGCGGCGCCGCCGGAACCGGCGCCGAAGAACCCGATTCCGCGGATCGTCGCGTTCGCCGGCACTGCGGCCCTGATTCTGGCCGTCGTAGCTGCCGCCGCGCTCGCCGCGCGTCGACGAAAGGAGCCCACCCAGTGAGGCCACAACAATCCGCAGCACTGTCGACGGGACGAATCACGTTGGCGGTATTGGCTGTTGTCGCTGCAGCCATGGGCTTTCCGTGGCATTCGACGCGCGAGCGTTGGGTACTCGGCATCGGCGTCGTCGTGGCGATCATATTGCTGACACGGTGGCGAGGGCTGCCAGTGACGACGATTCTGCGGCGTCGGGTGGCGATGCGCCGTCCCAAACGGGGCGTGCGCCCTGCCGGCCGATCCGGCACCGACGTGCGGACTACCGCGTTGCTGCGGATCGCTCCACCCGTGTCAGGTTCGGATGCTCTGCCGCTGCCTCTGATTGCCGGCTATACCGACCGCTACGGTCTGCGCGCCGATTCTATTCGTGTCACCAGCCGCGACAGCACATCCGATGCCGGTGTGCCCCAGCGGGAAACATGGATCGGGCTGACCTTCTCGGCCGCAGACAACCTCGCGGCGCTGCAGGCGCGGTCGACGCAGATTCCGCTGCACGAGACCGCTGAGATCGCAGCGCGCCGCCTCGCCGATCATCTCCGCGAAAGCGGGTGGACGGCCACCATCGCCGATCCGGAATCCATTCCGGAGCTCTACGCACGGCCCCTGCGCGAGACCTGGGGTGGGATCCGGTACGCGAATGCGAACTATGTTGCGGCCTACCAAGTTAAGGCTGATACCGCGTTGCCGAATACGCTTGCGGCGATCTGGTCATACCCGGTGCGCGAAACGTGGACGGCGTTGGAGATCAGTGGTGCCGGTGACGACCAGACGCTGGCCGTCGCATGCGCATTCCACACCGATGCTCCGCCCGCCGCCCGCGGCCCATTGCCCGGGCTGATCTCGCATTCCGGTAATCACCGGCCGGCTCTAACGGCGTTGCACCCGTTGTCGACTCAGCGGCTTGACGGTCATGCCGCGATCCCCGAAGCGCTGCTGTTGACTCGGCTGCGCTGGCCCAGCACCCTCGCTCACTTGAACAAGGCAGCGGCGTTTTCGTAGAACACCTTGCGCAGCCAACCATCGTCGATGCCGGGCAGACGGGTGAGCGACCGCAAGGCGTCGATATAGCCGTACGGGATGTTGGGGAAGTCGCTACCGAACAGAATGTGATCGCCCAGTTGCCGTAGCCGATTTAGCTCAGACGGCGGGAACGGCATCGTTTCGTCGACAAACGGGGTGAACGCCATTGTGGTGTCCAGCCGGACATCCACCGAATCTTCGCAGATGTCAAGAAACTCGCTGTACTCCGGCATTCCCAGGTGCGCGACGATCAGCCGCAACCGCGGATAACGTTGCAGCAGCCGACGTATCGGCTTGGGACCGGTGTGTTCGCCCGCAACCGGTCCAGAGCCCGCGTGAATAATCACCGGTATTCGGGCATCCTCGATGGCTCCCCAAACATGGTCGAGCAATGGGTCATTCGGGTCGTAACGACCTACCTGGACGTGTGCTTTAAAGACCTGGACCCCAGCACCGATGGCCTCCTCGACGTAGTCTGCGGCCGGCGGCTCGGGGTAAAACGTCGCGGTTGCAAGGCAATCCGGAGTCGACCGCGCGAACTGGGCAGCCCATTGATTGAGCCACGCCGCCATCTGCGGTTTGTGTGGGTAGACCAGCGCAGTGAAACCACGCACGCCGAACTGCCGCAGCATTTCTACCCGTTGGGATTCTGCGGCCCGATAGGTGATCGGCCATTCGCGACCCACCAGCGGGCCGGCGGAATCGAAGTAGCGCCATACCTTATCCATCACCGATTTCGGCATGAAATGGGTGTGCACATCGATCAGCCCGGGCAAGCCCAGCTCTGACCAGAGCTGCCGGACTTCCGCGACCTCGTCTTCATCGACCATCGCCCATCCTCAACGTCGGCTGGCAAGCAGCAAGTAATACGGTTTGTCTATACCAGGCGCTGTGCAGGCTGCTGATCAGGAGGATCGACATGTGGGATCCAGAGGTTTACCTGACTTTCGCCGATGATCGCGCTCGTCCCTTCTACGACCTGCTAGGACGGGTGGGGGCCGAGCAGCCGCGTCGAGTAGCCGACCTTGGCTGCGGCCCGGGCAATCTGACGCTGCAGCTCGCCCGACGGTGGCCGAACGCGGCGGTCGAGGGGATAGACAGCTCACCGGAGATGGTCGCGGCCGCCCGCGAGCGTGGCGTGGACGCGACCGTTGGAGACCTGAGAAGCTGGACGCCTCAACGCGATACTGATGTGGTGTTGAGTAATGCCGCGCTGCATTGGGTGCCCGAACGCGACGAGCTGATGGTCCGCTGGGCTGACCAACTGGGTGCCGGGGCGTGGATCGCCATTCAGATGCCCGGTAATTTCGATACGCCGTCGCATTCCGCGATACGCGCGGTAGCCCGTCGAGAACCCTATGCAACAACGTTGCGCGACACTCCGTTTCGGCTGGGAAGCGTGGTCGACGCACCGGCACACTACGCCGCATTGCTGATCGACGCCGGGTGCGCCGTCGAGGCCTGGGAAACCACCTACATTCACCAGCTGACCGGCGAGCATCCGATCTTGGATTGGATCAGCGGCACTGCGCTGCTGCCGGTGCGCGAGCGGCTCAACGACGAGGAATACCAACAGTTTCGCAACGAGCTCCTCCCGCTGCTCGCCGACGCCTATCCGACCCGCCACGACGGAACCACATTCTTCCCATTCCGGCGCGTGTTCGTCGTCGCCCAGGTGGGCGGGTAATCGGCTACTGCGGCAGCCCCAAACGGTCCGCGTCGGCGCGATAGCGATCCACCCACTCGTCGGAACGTTGGTTGGCTTGGCGTTCCAGCACCGGGGCGGGAGCCAGCCGCGGGTCCTGGCCGACTGCTTCGAGCACCGTGGCGACGATCGAGGTCAGGTTGCGCCACAGCACCGGGTAGGCCACGTCGATCGGGTCGATGTGCTCTTCGGCGAACCAGTTCCGCCAGCCTTCCTCCTGGTCCTGCATCAGCCTGACGATGTGGGCGATGGCGCCGGCGTGGTAGGCGGCCTGCGAGTCACGCGCAGGGTCGGGGCGG
>DAIODV010000165.1:0-7983 GCA_036746615.1 Mycobacterium sp. | reverse complement strand
TGCCGTTGAGGTAAGCCGGCAACACAGACGTCAGCGTCTTACCTTCACCGGTCTTCATCTCGGCGACATTGCCGAAGTGCAGCGCCGCACCGCCCATCACCTGCACGTCGAACGGGCGCTGGTCCAGCACCCGCCAGGCCGCTTCGCGCGCCACGGCGAAGGCCTCGGGCAGCAGGTCATCGAGGCTTTCGCCGTCGGCGTGCCGCTTCTTGAACTCGTCGGTCTTGGCCCGCAGCTGTGCGTCGCTCAGTTTCTCGACGTCGTCGGACAAAGTGTTGACGTAGTCGGCCACTCGCTTGAGGCGCTTGACCATGCGACCTTCACCAAGGCGCAGCAACTTATCCAGCACAGCTTTGTCCCCTACGGATCGGAGTCTTTTGCGTCCCCCATCCTAGGTGACGAGCAGGGATAAACCCGTTTCGCGTTAGGCCAGCCGAATCAGGCCGTAGTCGTAGGCGTGCCTGCGATAGACCACCGAAGGGCAGTCGGTCTGCTTGTCGTGGAACAGGAAAAAGTCGTGGCCGACCAATTCCATCTCGTAGAGCGCGTCGTCCACCGACATCGGTTTAGCCGGATGTTCCTTGGTTCGCACCACCCGACCGGGCTCGTGATGACCATCGACGCCATTGTGGTCCGGCGCGCCCGTGGCTTCGGAGTCGAAGGCCGGCGCGGGCCGCACTGGCGGCACAGCGGCGGTCGCCGCGGCCAATGACACCGGCGTCTTGTCGCCGTAGTGGACTTTGCGGCGGTCCTTGACGCGACGCAGCCGGGCTTCCAGCTTGGCGACCGCGCCTTCGAATGCGCCGTAGAAGCTGTTCGCGCAAGCCTCACCACGGACGACCGGCCCGCGACCACGGGCGGTGATCTCAACGTGCTGACAGGACTTGCGTTGGCGCCGGTTGGGTTCGTGGTCGAGTTCGACGTCGAATAAGTAGACGGTGCGGTCGAATCGTTCCAACCGGGAGAGTTTCTGCGAGACGTAGATGCGGAAGTGGTCGGGGATCTCGACGTTGCGGCCTTTGACGACGACCTCGGCGTGCAGTGTCGGTTCGTCCGGCTCGTCGGCGGCTACCGGTAGTTCGTCGACAAGCTGACCTGAATCTACGGTGAGTCTTGACATACTTGACAACTCGTTTCTCTCGCGTTGCACGCACGCGGCGTGCCCGGATTCCAGATACACGCGCCGACGGGGTTAATGAAGTTGCCCTGGCCGCCCGCCGGTGCAAGGAGTCGAGAACTCACCCCCTACCGTCTTCGTCGGTGCCGTGGCGCCTAATCGGATGCGCCACCCTGAGGCGTTCTAGGTGCTTGATCCCGACGGTAGACCTACTGCCGGTGCTAGTTCCAGTATTTTGATCTACCTGTTGCACGTTCTTCATAACCGCTCAGGCGGCGGCTAGCGTCAGCACAGCGCACACCCGTATTCCCGCGGATTGGAGCACGCGGACGGACTCCCGGGCGGTCGCGCCGGTGGTCACGATGTCGTCGACGAGCAGCACCTCGTGGGCGGCTAGCACCCGTCGGCGGGTCAACAGAACCCTCCCCGCGATATTGCGTTCGCGGGCGGCGCTGCCCAGACCCGCCGAGTCGCGGGCCAGCGCCTTCATCCGTAGCGCCCGGACCACGGTCATGTGCGGATGGCCCGCTGTTGCCAGCGTCGCGATGCGGGCGACCGGGTCGCCGCCGCGGCGGCGGGCCGCCCAGCTGCGGGTGGGCGCGGGCACGATCGTCAGCGGGACATCCAGCAGACCCCACCCGAGCAGCCGGTGCACACCGAGCGCCAACGCGTGCGCCAACGGCGCGATCAGGTCGTTGCGGCCGCGGTCTTTCGTCGCGACGATCGCTTGCCGGCGCGCGCCCGCATAGCGGCCCAGCGCCAACACCGGCACTCCCGGGTCGATGCGCGGGCTGACCACCCGCGGCGCTTCGGGGCCCACCGCCAGCTCATGCGAACAGGCATCGCACCAGCGGGTCGACGGCGCCCCGCAGCCGCCGCATTCCAGCGGAAGGACGAGATCGAGCACACGTGAAGTCTGACGGCTGGCGGCGACAAAGCAGCCCAACTTCAGGAAGGTACGAGGGTGACGGCGCACCGAAGCCGGTTTGCCCGAGACAAGCGCGCGTCGGCAGTTACCAGCGGGCAGTGCAGCGCCTCTGCCAGCGCAACGTAACTCGCGTCGTAGGCTGAGATGCTCTCGCGAAGATCCCAGATACGTTCCAGCAGGCCGGTTGTCGCATGACGGGTCATCCCAAGATGACGCCAGGTGTCCAGTGCATGCCAACCCTGAGTCGCGCTCAATTCGGCTGCTCGGACCAGCCGACGTAGGGCACTAGCAACTTCGGAGTCGACAAGGTGTGGTGCGTGTAGACGCTCAGCGGCGACTAGTCGTCTGGCCTCACTGTCATTGAGCAGCGCCGCAAGCGCAGCTGATGCGTCGATGACGATCATCGGCCGGCGCGTTCGGCATCCAGCTCCTCGATCAGCGTTGACACCGCGGCGTTCAAATCGGGTAGCGCCGCCAACAACGCGGGGTTGTCGGCGCGCCGCGTTGCTTCGGCAAGCTCCTGAATGGCTGCAGCCGAGACCGACGTGTTGCTCCGGGCTGCCAGGCGCTCCAACCGCTCCACGACGTCGTCGGGCACATTTCTTAGGTACAGCGTCTTCACCCCGACCATGATAGCAAGTTGCAAGCAATATGCTTGCTCCTCAGCGCGCCGCCTCAGCCGGGCAGCACCGGCACCGCTCCGGCCACCATGAACGGCGGGATGTCCAGCCAGCCCTGCGGCCCCTCGGCGCCCGAGATCGACAGCTGCATCACGCCGCGCGGATCGGCCACGTACACCATCGAGGGATTGGCCGCGATCGCCCCGACCGGCTGCACCAGATTGCCGTTGGGCGCATCGGAATTCACCCCGTCGATGTTGACGTAGGACACCGGGTGCTCGGGGTCGTTGCGACTCACCGCGATGTCGTCGTCGGTGCGCCACGACAACGACACCACCGAGGAGCCCAGCCCGAACCCGAGCCGCCGCGGGTAGGTCAACGCAAACTGCCCCGCTTGCGTCTGCTCAACGCTGGCCAGGATCACCTGGCCCCCAATGACCATCGCTGCGCGCGTCCCATCGCGCGACAGCTGGAGCTCGGCGAGCACACCCGGGAACCGAGTAGACACTGCGGCCGAATCCACCGGAAGCCGCGCGGGCTGACCCGAGGCCGTTCCCGCGATGGCGCGCAGCACGGTGTTGCCATCGGCCACCACCCACACCGCGTCGTCCAGCGACCAGCTGGGCCGCGAAAGGGTATGGCCGTCAGCGGCTTCCACCGCCTCGCCGCCGAGATCACCGATCCACAGCGACGCCGCCATGTCGGGAGCGCCTGGCCGCAGCGTCACCACCGACGCGACCTGGTGTCCGCTGCGCGACAGCGCGGCTCCGGTCTGATCGGTGGTCCGCCCGAAGGCGCCGGGCACCGGGTCGGAGGCCTGCCCGTTCAGCGCCACCAGCCGCCCACCTACCAGCGCGTGCACGCCGGCCGCGGCACCCTCGGCGACGCCGGGATCGGTGGCGGCGACGTCGGCGGGATTCCACCCGGCGGCGAACCTCTCGTCGAGCGCGGCGCCGTCGGCGTTGATCACATACGGCCCTTTGATGTCGGCGCGCTCGAGCGTCCAGATGATTTGCGCGGCAAGCAATTGCTTGCTGTGCGGGTCGGCGACCGTCAACAGCTCCAGATCGATGCGGGCACCCGCATAGCCATGTCCGATGCCGTTCTTTCCGCCGTCGGCGCGAGTCACCGGACCGCGCAGCCGCAGCGGCGGGGCGAGCATATTGCGCACGCTTTTGGCCATCTCCGGACGCGGACCGGCGATCAGCTTGGAGATCAGCTCGGTGGCCAATTGATCACGGTCCGCCACCGCGACGTAGCGCGGATCCGGAACGACGGTCTTGCCGGTCGGGTCCGCGAAATACAATGTGTTGCGCTTGTAGGTGGCCTGAAATTGCTGCCAGTCCAAGAAGACTCCGTTGGGCAGGCGATCGATGCGCCAGCCGCCAGGTGTCTTGATGAGCTCGATCGGACCGGGATCGGGCAGCTGCCCCTCGGCGGTCTCGAACACACCCATATCGGAGAGCGAACCCAGTTTGTCGGCGCGCATAGTCGCCGAAACCCGGTCACTGCTATGGGTTTCGGTGAAGACGACGTGGTCGATCAGCAGTGCGCTGCCGGCGTCGTCCCATGCGTCGGATGCTGACTTGGTGAGGAACTGGCGCGCAGCGAGGTGCCGGTTGGCGGGATCGGCTGTGGATTTAAGGAATTCGCGCAGCAGGCTGTCAGGATCCATGCCCGGCGTCGGCTTCGGCAGGTTCGACGGCGCCGGCCGCTCGACAGTGCCGATGGCTTGCGGTGCCGACGCACCCGGCACACCGGCGCAACCCGCCAGCACCACGGCCACGGCAACCAGCAGTCCGGCGAACTGCCGCATCACACGCTCCTCTCGGCGTGCTCACGTGACCGAGGCTGATGCTCTTTGCGTTCTGGGGCAATCGGTTTCATCGGCAGCGGGCTTGTGGTGACCTTATGCCCGCGCACCAGCGGAAGCGTCAACCGGAAGCATGCGCCGTTGCCGGGTTCGCCCCAGGCTTCCAGCCGTCCCTGGTGTAGCCGAGCATCCTCGACGCTGATCGCCAACCCGAGTCCGGTGCCACCGGATCGCCGCACCCGCGACGGGTCCGAGCGCCAGAATCGGCTGAACACCAGCTTCTCCTCGCCCGGTCGCAGCCCCACGCCGTAGTCGCGGACGGTGACGGCGACGGTGTCTTCGTCGGCGGCCATCCGGATCCGCACCGGTTTGTGCTCGGCGTGGTCGATGGCGTTGGCGATCAGGTTGCGCAGGATCCGCTCGACCCGCCGGGGGTCGACTTCGGCGATCACCTCCTCGGGCGGCATGTCGACAATCAGCTGAACCCCAGCATCTTCGGCCAGGTGACCCACATTGCCCAGCGCGCTGTTGACCGTTGCGCGCAGGTCGACGGCCTCCACCGACAGCTCGGCCACGCCGGCGTCGTGCCGGGATATTTCCAGCAGGTCGTTGAGCAGCGTTTCGAATCGGTCCAGCTCGCTGACCATCAATTCGGTCGATCGCTGTAGCGCTGGCTCGAGGTCCTCGCTGTGGTCGTAGATCAGGTCGGCGGCCATCCGGACGGTGGTCAGCGGAGTGCGCAATTCGTGGCTGACATCGGATGTGAAGCGGCGCTGGAGGTTTCCGAACTCCTCCAGTTGGGCGATCTGTCGCGACAGGCTTTCTGCCATGTCGTTGAACGACACCGCCAGCCGGGCCATGTCATCTTCGCCGCGAATCGGCATCCGCTCCGACAGATGCCCTTCGGCGAACCGTTCGGCTGTCCGGGCGGCGGCCCGCACCGGCACCACCACCTGCCGCGTCACCAACCACGCGATGCCCGCCAACAGCACCATCAACACCAGTCCGCCGGTGGCCATGGTGCCGCGGACCAGAGCGATCGTGCTTTGCTCATTGCCCAGCGGGAAGATCAGGTACAGCTCGAGGTTGGTCACCCGCGACGACGTCGGGGTGCCGATGACCAAAGCCGGACCCGAGAAGCCCTCGGTGTGCACGGTCGCATATTGATAGGCGACCTGCCCGGCCTTGACGAAGTCGCGCAGCGCGGCCGGCAGCTGATCGACGGGCCCGGCCGCGGCGGCGGGCCGGGGACCGTAGCCGGGCACCACCAGCACCGCGTCGAACGCGCCCGCAAGTCCCGCGCCGGACGTCGGATCGGTTTTAGACGTCAACGTGTTGCGGGCCAGCTGCAAGCTGCTGTCCAGCGAGCGCGCCTCCTCGCCGCTGACGATCCCGCTGACCGTGTTACGAGCCCGCTCGATTTGCTCGGTGGCCGCACGGACTTTGACGTCAAGAACGCGGTTGGTGACCTGACTGGTCAGCGTGAAGCCGAGCGCGAGGATCACCGCGAGAGACATTCCGAGCGTCAGGGTGATCACCCGAAGTTGCAACGACCGGCGCCAGGCCGCGCCGACGGCTCGACTCAGCGCACCCATGCCCCGCATCACGGGTCCAGAACGGCCCGAACGACCGCGGATACGTGGCCTCGAGCCCCACATCAGCGTCCCGTCACGGAGGTCCGGCCTTGTAACCCACTCCTCGAACGGTCAGCACTACGGTCGGGTTTTCCGGGTCTTTTTCCACCTTGGCGCGCAGACGTTGGACATGCACGTTCACCAAGCGGGTGTCCGCTGGGTGACGGTATCCCCACACCTGTTCGAGCAGCACATCACGAGTAAACACCTGGCGCGGTTTACGCGCCAACGCCACCAGCAGGTCGAACTCCAGCGGCGTCAGCGAGATCTGCTCACCGTTGCGAGTCACCTTGTGCGCCGGCACATCGATCTCCACGTCGGCGATGGAAAGCATCTCGGCGGGCTCGTCCTCGTTGCGCCGCAGCCGTGCCCGCACGCGAGCGACCAGCTCCTTGGGCTTGAACGGTTTCATGATGTAGTCGTCGGCGCCCGACTCCAACCCGAGGACCACATCGACGGTGTCGGTCTTGGCCGTGAGCATCACAATCGGGACACCCGAGTCGGCGCGCAGCACCCGGCACACGTCGATGCCGTTCATACCGGGCAGCATCAAATCCAGCAGCACCAGGTCGGGGCGCAACTCGCGAACCGCGGTGAGCGCCTGGGTGCCATCACCAATGACCGCGGTGTCGAAACCCTCTCCCCGCAGCACGATGGTCAGCATTTCGGCCAGCGAAGCGTCATCGTCGACCACGAGAATTCTTTGCCTCATGAGGTCCATGGTGTCACCAGATCTTGATAAAACGCAGCTGCCACACGCGCGTTTCGTGCCCAAATACCACAGTTTGCTTCGTTAGCCCGTCAACTTGGCCGCCAACTGGCCAGGATCGACGTCCGCATCGACCACCAGCCAGCGCCCGCCGAAGCCAGCGGCGGCCAGCCCGGCATATACCGCGCCCGTGTTTTGCTGGAGCTCGTCATCGCGTTCGTAGGCATCGCGCGGCCGGCTGGCGTCCTCGCGGGCGCGCTGACGGGCACGCTGGCCGGCAAGCTCAGTCGAAACCCCAAGCAGCACTTGCCAATCCGGCGCAGGAAGCTGCAGTCGCTGGTATTCCATCTGCTGCACCCACCCCACGACCTCGCCGTCGGCGTCCTGGTGCAGCCGCGCGGCGCTGTAGGCCGCGTTGGACGCCACGTAGCGGTCCATGATCACGACGTCGTAGTCGCCGCACAACGCCTGGATCTGATCGACAGCGCCCGCGCGATCCAGGGCGAACAGCATCGCCATCGCATACACCGACGAAGCGAGGTCACCGTGCTGGCCGTGCAGTGCCTCGGCCGCCACGTCGGCGGCTGCCGACTGCCCGTATCGCGGGAAGGAGAGCGTGGCCACCGAGCGCCCGCCAGCTTCGAAAGCCGCGCGCAGACCCTGCGACAACGTCCGCTTGCCGGCGCCGTCGACCCCTTCAATAGCAATCAGCACGGCGCGAGCCTATCCGCGCCGTGCTGACTGCAATGGTCACTCAGTAGCGGTAGTGGTCTGGCTTGTAGGGACCGTCGACGTCGACGCCGATGTACTCGGCCTGCTCCTTGGTGAGCTTGGTCAGCTCGCCGCCCAGCGCGGCGACGTGCACGCGAGCCACCTTCTCGTCGAGGTGCTTGGGCAGCCGGTAGACCTCGTTGTCGTATTCGTCGTTCTTGGTCCACAGCTCGATCTGGGCGATCACCTGGTTGGAGAAGCTGTTGCTCATTACGAACGACGGGTGTCCGGTGGCGTTGCCCAGGTTCAGCAGGCGACCTTCCGAGAGCACGATGATCGACTTGCCGGTGTCGGGGAACGTCCACAGGTCGACCTGCGGGCGGATGTTGGTCTTGGTGGCCCCTGACTTCTCCAGCCTGGCCATCTGAATCTCGTTGTCGAAGTGGCCGAT
>DAIODV010000164.1:1478-8016 GCA_036746615.1 Mycobacterium sp. | reverse complement strand
CAACGCCAGCACCCCGACCACGGTCTGGGATGGAGCCGAGGCGAGCACCGCATCAGCCTCGGCGAGCGAGTCCGGCGGCTCGGAATCGTGCGCCAGCTCGCGTTCGACGCCGGCCAGCACTACCCAAGTGTCGTTGGACAATTGGTCACGCACCGCCCTGGCCGCATGTGCCAGCCGGTCCACCGAATGCACCAGCGACCCGGGCCGGTCGCGGTCCATGGTCAGCGACCAAAGCGTCGAGGGTGCGATTGCGATCGTCTCGGCATGGTCGTCCGAATCGATTGCCGCCCCGGTGATCCGGTCCAGCGCCGCCATCAGCACGGGCACGCACTCGCTTTCCGCCGTGTGCTGGCGGTAGCGGAACTCGTAGAAGCGCTGGCGGGCGACGATCAGCAGCCGGGCCATGTCCTCGGCGCGTTCGCCGTAGCGTCCCATCCAGAACAGGTCGGACAACACCCTCGGCGAGCTGACCGTCAGCGTCCCCGCGCCGGTCTTTACCGGCGGTTCGGGCGCGGGCAGAGTCACCGTCTCGGCGAGTGCACGCTCGGTCGGCCTCACCCAGACATCTTTTGCCGCAATGGTTCTCAGTGTGTATGCGGCCGGCCCCGCTGCGAGCACATATCCCAGGCCCCCGATCATCGGCGCGTAGCCGCCGCGCTGGGCGACCGTGAACAACCGCATCCCCACCCCGGCTGAGGAGAGTTCGTCAGCGTAAGTGGTTGGCGCCGAGGAGAATTGCGGCAGCTCCTGGCCGACCCACTGCCAAGGCGTGGCGTCGATCCGGGCAGCCAGGTCGGCGAGTTGAGCCGATGAAAGCGTGGGCCCGACAAACGCGCGTCCACCGACGGTGGGCCTGATTAACAGTGACGACAGGCGGGCCAGCAGGTGGGAGCGTTCGCTGTCGATGCCGCCCCAGTAGCTGGACGCGGTGGCCAACAGCGGTGCTTCCCCGAGCAACCGCTCGGCGAGCTCGGGCAGGAACCGCAGCAGCCCTGCACTTTCCAAAATTCCGCTGCCAAGGGTGTTGACCACGGTCACCGTCCCGCGGTGTTGGGCTTCTACCAAACCGACGACGCCCAGCCGTGAATCGGCGCGAAGATCCAGCGGGTCGGCGTAGGCGGCGTCGACTCGGCGGTAAACCACGTCGACGCGTTTGAGCGTGCCCAGCGAGCGCATAAACACTTTGCCGTCGCGTACCACTAGATCCGCGCTCTCAACCAGCGGGAAGCCCAACAGCGTCGCGAGATATGCCTGATCGAAAGCGGTTTCGGAGTAGATGCCCGGGCTGAGCACAACTACCACCGGGTCTTGGACGCCGTCGGGTGCGGCGTCGATCAGGGCCAGCCTCAGGGCCTGGGCGAACGGTGTCGTCGGCCGCGGCGCGACGTTTTCGTAGAGATCGGGTATGGCGTGCGCGACGACTCGTCGGTCAGCCAGCGCATAGCCGGCTCCCGAAGGTGCCTGAGTCCAGTCGGCGTTGACTCCGAAACTGCCGTCGGGCAGCCGGCTGACGTCGCAGGCATGCATGAAGAGTTGGTGGTTACCCGGCACCTCGATTCCGTTAGCGGCGCGCACGTAACCGGGATGGCCGAACAGCAATTCGGGCGGCAGCGCTCCCTCGGTGAGCGAACGTCGGGGTCCGTACAAGTCGGCGAGCACGGCGTTGAGCACCCGAGAGCGCTGAACCAGCCCGGCCTCGAGGACTTCCCAATCCGCCGCGGAAACCAACAGTGGCAGTGAGTCCAGGCGCCAGGGGCGAGCCTCGACTTCGCGGCTACCGGCGACCGGCCCCGCGCCGGGATCGATTCTGGTGTAGGTGATGTCGTCGTTGTCCACCAGTTGGCGCACCGCGGAGCGCAACCGGTTCAGCCCGGCGCGTCCCCGCTCACCGACGGCGTCGGCAAGCTCGGTCCAGGCGGGCCGCACATTTCCGGCTTCGTCGACGAACTCGTCGTAGCCGATTACCGGGCCTGCTGATCCGGGGGTTCGTAGATCGAACAGGGCTTGCTGGGCCCGCGCGGCGCGATACCCGGTTAATAGCTGGTCGACGTCGGGGCGGTAGTGGAAAGCTTCCGACGGTTCTCCTGCGTGCAATGCCATTTCCCGCTGATCCCATCACAACAGCCACCCGGCCGCATCGCAGGGCATTGGAGTGTCGTTGTGCTACATATCTTGGGCCGCCGGTGCCATGATGGCATTTCCTGCACGAGAGCGAGCGACCATGACATCTTCACAACCGGCGCCGGGCTGGTACCCGGACCCCAGCGGCGGTCCGGGGCAGCAGTATTGGGATGGCCAGCAATGGCAAGCGCCTCCTGCGCCGCCCGTCCCCGCGCCATACGGCGCCCCGGGCTACGGCGTGGACCAATATGGGCGGCCGCTGTCGGACAAGAGCAAGCTGGTCGCCGGACTCCTGCAGATTTTCCTTGGCGGATTTGGCGTTGGCCGTTTCTATCTCGGCTACACCACCATCGGTGTGCTCCAACTCGTGGCTACCATCGTGACCTGCGGAATCGCGGCGTTGTGGGGGTTCGTCGACGGAATCATCATCGTCGCCGGCAATGTGCCCGACGCGCAGGGACGCACGCTACGGGACTGATCGCCGGCGGGGGAAGGGCAAGCAGCCGAGTGCATTTCGGCCGAGTGGCGTAACCGGGTTTTGCCGGTTGTGGTTCCTAGGATCGCTCGGGTGGATGATCGTTACGGTTCCGACGTGCTGGCGCGCGACCCGCACAGCTCGCGCAAAGTCCGGTCGGTCGAAATGCCGATAGAACTCGGGATGGTCGTTGAGGATGTGCAAACCGGATATGTCGGCGCAGTGACGCGCATCGAGTACGGCCGGATGGAGCTCGAGGACCGGCACGGCCGCACGAAGCCGTTCCCCATAGGTCCGGGCTACCTCGTCGACGGTAAACCGGTGATCCTGACCGCGCCCCGAGGCCCGGCACCCAGCACGGCCACCCGCACGGCTTCGGGCTCAGTGGCGGTGACCGGAACCCGCGCCCGAGCGGCCAGGGCCGGGCGGATCTACGTCGAGGGTCGCCACGACGCCGAGCTCGTCGAGCAGGTGTGGGGCGATGATCTGCGGGTCGAGGGGGTGGTGGTCGAGTATCTCGGCGGCGTCGACGATCTCGTCGGGGTCGTCGAGCAGTTCCGGCCCGGCCCAGCCCGTCGGCTCGGTGTGCTCGTCGACCATCTGGTGCCCGGTTCGAAAGAGGCGCTGCTGGCCGACGCGGTTCGCCGGGGGCCCGGCGGCGCGCACACGCTGGTGGTGGGGCATCCGTTTGTCGACATTTGGCAAGCCGTCAAGCCGCAGCGGCTCGGTCTTGTGCAGTGGCCGGTGATTCCGCGCGGGATCGACTGGAAACACGGGATCTGTCAGGCCCTGGGCTGGCCGCACGCCAATCAGGCCGACATCGCCGCGGCGTGGCGCCGCATTCGCGGCCGGGTCCGCGACTGGACCGATCTCGACGCGGCGCTGATCGGCAGGGTGGAGGAGCTGATCGACTTCATCACCCAGCCGTGAAACCCCCGCGGCGATCGCAAGCGCGGCGAAGCCGGGCGCAGCGGGTCGCCGCCAATGAACTCAGGGGGTCAGCGGCGCGACCGGGCCACCGGCCAGGCGGCGGTAGGTGTAGACCTGGATCAGCAGCGCGATTGGGCCGGCGACGATGGTGCCGACGAGGCAGGCGAAAACGCCGACCAACATCACCAAGAACTGCACCAGCCACGACAACAGTGCGCCGCCGACGTCCGTCCTGACCGTCGAGAAGCTGGCCTTCAACGCTTCAAAGGCCGGCAGGTTGCGATCGACCACGAACGCGATCGTGAACATCGCGAAGAAGGTGAAGACCACGCCGGGGATGATGCACAGCAGATACCCGATCCCGCTGAGCAAACCGACCAGCAGCGCCGCGAGAATCACGCCGCCGACATTGCGCGGTTTGAAGAACGACCCGATGGTGACCGGCCTGCCGTCGGCAATGTCGAGGATTCCGGACAAGGTCGCCGCCTGCACGAAGGCGCCATACACGAACACGATGATCTCGAGCACCAGCGTGCCGACGGTTCCGAGACCGGTAGAGAACCCGAAATCACCATTGGTGTCGGTGGACGCCGAGCTGCCGAACCCAGCGATCACCGCGATATACAGGGCCACCCCGATCACCCCGTACACCAACGTCGCAACGATCAGTGGCACCGCGTCGTGAGTGAACTTGTTCCACGCCCACCTGAAGGCTTCACCGATATCAAAGCCCTGCCCGGCAGGCGGCGGATACCCCGGCGGAGGCGGGTAACCAGGCTGCGACGACCCGTAGCCGGGCGGCGGACCGTAGCCCGGGGGCGGCGGTGGGGGTGCGCCATACCCCGGCGGGGGTGAGCCGTAGCCCGGCGGCGGCCCATAACCTGGCGGCGGTCCTGGGGGCGGCCTATAGCCGGGCGGCGGTCCTGGGGCCGGTCCGTAGCCGGGTGGCGGCGGATATTCGCCGGGATGGGGGTTGCCGCCCCACGGATCGTTCGGATTGCCGGGGTGCTGTGGGGGCTGGCTCATGTCGGCTCCTGCCTCGCGGTGGACTCGCGGTAGCGGGTGGGGGAGGCTTTTATTGAGCTAGCCTCGCGCCTCCGCGAACTTAGCAAGGATTCGCCGTCGGCGCTGCGACGCGGACATCGCGAACCCGTGTCGAGGTGGCGTGGTATGCCTGACAACGTGTCCGACGGTCTGTTCGACGTCCCCGACGCGGCCAGCTTGACCGAACGCGCGCAGAGTGGTTCGGCCGCTGCGCCGTTGGCCGTCCGCATGCGTCCAGCCAGCCTCGACGAGGTGGTCGGACAGGACCACCTGCTGCAACCCGGCTCGCCGCTGCGGCGGCTTGTCGAGGGCTCGGGCGTGGCGTCGGTGATCCTCTACGGCCCACCCGGCAGCGGCAAAACCACACTGGCGGCGCTAATCTCGCAGGCCACCGGCCGGCGATTCGAGGCGTTATCGGCGTTGTCGGCCGGGGTCAAAGAAGTGCGTGCGGTCATCGATGTGGCACGTCGCGCCGCCGCTCACGGTGAACAGACGGTGCTGTTCATCGACGAGGTCCACCGGTTTTCCAAAACCCAGCAAGACGCGCTGTTATCCGCGGTGGAGAACCGGGTGGTGTTGCTGGTGGCGGCCACCACCGAGAACCCGTCGTTCTCCGTCGTCGCCCCGCTGCTGTCCCGGTCGTTGATCCTGCAGCTGCGACCACTGGGCGCCGACGACATCCGCACGGTGGTGCAGCGCGCGATCGACGATCCGCGCGGGCTGAACGGACAAGTCGTCGAGCCCGACGCCGTCGACCTGCTGGTGCAACTCGGAGCCGGAGATGCCCGACGCGCGCTGACGGCGTTGGAGGTCGCGGCCGAGGCGGGCGAGCAGGTCACCGTCGAGGCCATCGAGCAGTCGCTGGACCAGGCCGCGGTGCGCTACGACCGCGACGGCGACCAGCACTACGACGTCATCAGCGCGTTCATCAAGTCGGTGCGCGGCTCCGACGTCGACGCGGCATTGCACTATCTGGCCAGAATGCTGGTCGTCGGCGAGGATCCGAGATTCATCGCGCGACGGCTGATGATCCTGGCCAGCGAAGACATCGGCATGGCCGACCCCACCGCACTGCAGACCGCCGTGGCCGCGGCGCAGACCGTGCAACTGATCGGCATGCCCGAAGCCCAGTTGACCTTGGCGCACGCCACGGTGCATTTGGCCACTGCACCCAAGTCGAACGCGGTGACCACCGCGCTGGGCGCCGCGATGGCCGATATCAAAGCCGGCAAGGCCGGTCTAGTGCCGCCACATCTGCGCGACGGCCATTATTCGGGCGCGGCGGGGCTGGGCAATGCGCAGGGCTACAAGTACTCCCACGACGACCCGGATGGTGTTGTGCCACAACAATATCCACCGGACGAGCTGTTCGGCGTGGATTACTACCGTCCCACCGGCCACGGCGCCGAGCGCGAAATCGCAGGCCGGCTGGACCGGTTGCGAGCGATCATCAGAAAGGGCCGCAAGTGAAAACTTTCACCGACGACGAGATGAATACTCTGCTTCCCGCCGCCAAGGCCTACAGCGTCGTCATCCTCAAGCAAGGGCCGAATTTCAACAACGACACCGCGCCGCCAATCATCTGGGAACACGGCCGGCGCAACTTCGGCCTCCGTCACGACGGCGTGCTCGCGGTTGTGCTGCCCGTCACCGACGGCTCCGACGTCTGCGGCGTCGGCGTATTCACCGGCAGCGTCGATGAAACCGTCGCGATCATGAACGACGATCCCGGTGTGCAAGCCGGGGTGTTCACGTTCGAGGCGCACGCGTGTCGCGGGTTTCCGGGCGACTCATTGCCCTAGGGCTGCGCTACACCAGCTCGGGCACCCGCAGGTGGGCAATGGCCAACTCGAATTCGCCGACGTCGAACTGGTCGGCACCTAGGTCGCGAAGCCGTGCGGTACGCAGCGAGCGCGCACGCTCTTCATTGCGCCGCATGGCATCCACGCTCACGATCGTGCTGGCTGC
>DAIODV010000164.1:0-1468 GCA_036746615.1 Mycobacterium sp. | reverse complement strand
GCGCGTTCTTCGTGGCGCTGCAGGGCCTCCAAGCTGTCGAACGTCGACGACGACACCGCCCGCCACGACGTGCGGTCGATCATCAGGCTGGCGCTGCAGAAGCCGTCGAGTTCTTCGATCGCGGGCAGCACCGACTCCCGGTAGAACTCGATGGCCCGGTCGAACTGGTCGGGCCGCACCACGAGCCACGTAGCCCGAACGCCGGCACCTGGACCCGAGGGGTGGTCTCGGTGCAGCACCGCGATCTCCCATTCGTCGACCGTCGGGCTACCGCCGAACGTCTGTGCCGCTTGATCGCGAACCGGCCGTATCTCACGCGCGCTCGCGCGCATTGCCTGCTCGTTCTCCCACGAGCTGGTCGCAATGCAACGACCGGAGTCGCGATCGACCAACAACGAAATGCCAAGGCAGCCGTCGACTCTTTCGAGCGCCGGCATAACTACGTCGCGGACATGCGCAATGCCGGCGTCGATGGACGACGGTTGCGCCTCGATAGTGGTAGAGCGCGCATACACGAGACGGATCCCCTCCTTGCTCGGGGGCAGCGCCCCGGTGGCGCCACCGGTTCCTCTAATCACCTTCCTCTGGCCGATTGGCGATGGCAAGGGGCACAAGGAGATACCGGCCGAAACCCATTCGCTCGGTTCGGCCGGTCTCCTCCTAATACTTGATCAGACCAGCTCTGGTGCCCGCAGATGTGCAAGCGCCAGCTCGAACTCCTGCTCGTCGGCTTCAGCGACGCCGGCTTCCTCAATCTTCTGGTTCTTCAGCTCGTTCGACTGCTCCCTGTTGCGGTCCATCGCTTCGCGGCTGTCGAACGATGCACACGACACCGCGCGTCCCGATGCGCGGTTCACCAGCAGGCTGGCGCTGCAGAATCCCTCGAGGTTTTCCATATCGGATAGCACCGCTGTCTTGTAGAACTCGATGTTTTGGTCGGTCTGGGCAGGATCGCTTGTCACCCACGTGACCCGCGCGCAAGCCCCTTCAGCTGAGCGGTGGTCTCGGTGCAGGACTGCCAGCTCCCACTCTTCGACCATCGGGCCGCCGATGGCGCCGAACTCGTCCGCGGCCCGGTCACGAATCGACCGCACGCGTTCTTCGCTCGCGCGCATCGCGTCTTCGGAGTCCCAGGAGGTGGTGAGGATGCACCTTCCGGACTGGCGGTCGACCAACAGCGACAGGCCGACGCAGCCGTCGACCTCGTGGATTGCGGGCATCACTTCGTCGCGAATGTGCGCAACTCCGGCGTCGATCGACGATGGTTGCGCCTGAATAGTGGTTGAGCGCGCGTACATCATCCAGCCCTCCTTGTTCGGGGGCAGCGCCCCGGTGGCGCCACCGGTCCTTTGACCACCTTCCTCCGCTGCATTCGCCATGACAATGGGCAGATCCGTAGGCTGGTCAGGTGAATACCGATGTGCTGGATGTGGACACCGCGCGTCGCCGGATCGTCGATTTGACCGAG
>DAIODV010000163.1:0-8025 GCA_036746615.1 Mycobacterium sp. | reverse complement strand
CGCTCGAGGCACCCGGTGACGGTGTGTCCAGATGGATGGTCGCCGCCGCGTTACTTGGTAGCGCGGAACAGAATCCGGCTTACAGGCCAACTCGCCCGCCCTGTCACCGCTACAGCTTGCGCACTGACTTAAAGAGCTTGCGCAGCAACGGCTCGAGCTGCCGGCGGGATTCCACCGCCAAGTCGCTCTCCTGCTGGTGGAGTAGCCCGTAGGTGAACGTGTCTTCGCCCGCTTCGTGCGCGGCCTCGGCCTGCTGCACCAGATGCTCGCGGCTGACCACGCTGTCCTGATGATCGCCGAGCAGCGACTGTATCTTCTTCGCCCGCTTCGACACCTTCGCCGCACCCGTCGCATCCGCTGTATAGCGAAGTCGCTTGGCGCGCTTGCGAATTCGGTGTATCGCCGCGTCGCGCTCGTCGTCATCGGCCTGTCGCGCGGTCTTGGCGGCTTTGCGCACCTTCTTACCGGCCGCGGCGACCGTTGCGGCGGTGGACCGCTTGCCGGTCGGCGGCGCCGTCGCGATCACCTCATCCAGTGCGTCGAGCAGTCGGAAATATCGCGGGGAACGCAACGCCGCCAACGAATGCCGCAGCCCTGCCCGATAGCGAGATTCGGCACCGTCGACCAGTCGTTCGCGGATCGGACCGCGGACCAAATCCGGCGGCAATGTGTCTAGCGCGTCCCGGTACCGCTCCGCCAATACTTCGGCATCGCGGGCCGTGCCCAAGACATTGGCCAGCTCGCGCAGCTCGTCGAGGATCGACATGTCATCAGGGAGCGCAAAGGAATCCGGCGACGCCTGTATCAGGCTGCGTATCTTGCGAGTGGTCACCCGCATTTGGTGCACGGCATCGTCGGCCTCGGCGCGCACGGCCCGATCCCACACCAGCAGTTCGTCGAGTTGCTCGGCCACGGCTCGATGTAGCGCGTCGGTCGCGGGCAAAGCCTTAGGCGTCGTGCCGAGCACCCGCGCCAGCTTCGAGCCGTGCCCTGCCGGCCGTGCGCCAGCGCCAAGCAACCGGTCGCTCAGCTTGTCCAACAGCTTGGTATTCGGTTCGGGCTGAATGAGTTCAATTTCCCACTCACGCCATCGCTGCTCGACTTGGGGCGCATCGGCGGTCGCAGCCCGGGATGCGGTGACCTGGTCGTCGCAGAATTCAGCCAACACCGCGTCATCGGCGCCGTGAAGGTGTTGGACGCCCCGGGCGGTAGTTATCCGCGCGACCGGGCTCAGCGGACGGTCTCGGACAATCGCCAGCACGACGTCGTCTGCCAACTCGCTAGGCACATCGTCGTCACTGTCAAGCGGCGCGCGCACCTCGGTGCGAGCATCAGGGCCCGCCGGGAGCTTCAGGTGCCACCCGGCATCCTCACCACCGGTGCGGCGGCGCAACGTGATTCGTCTGGATGCCAGATCGCGCGCCGGCGTATCGAAATACACGGCATCAAGTGCCTGCGTCGGCAGCTGCTCCACCCGGGCAATGTCGGCTATACCGGTAAATGATGGTGAGCCGGTGGACTCGCCGACGTCGAACTTGCGCTCTACCTCTAAATAACGCGACTCAGGCATCGTTGCCTGTGGCGCCTCTAGAAGCTGTGCTCGTCGGCAGGAAAGGTCCCAGCGGCGACTTCGTCCGCGTACTGGGTTGCCGCGCGGCGTAATTCGCTCCCGACATCACCGAAGCGCTTGACGAATCGGGCCGTCTTGCCGCTGGTCAGTCCGGCCATGTCCTGCCAAACCAAAACCTGGGCATCGCAATTGGGCCCTGCCCCGATCCCAACGGTGGGAATGGTCAACTTGCCGGTGATCTGGGTGGCCAACTCTGCCGGCACCATTTCCATCACCACGGAAAACGCGCCGGCCTCTGCGACGGCGATCGCATCGGCGATGGTCTGCTCGGCGGCGTCGCCGCGACCTTGCACCCGAAAACCACCGAGGGTGTTGACGCTTTGCGGGGTGAAGCCGATGTGGGCCATCACCGGGATACCGGCAGCGGTCAGCGTGGCGATCTGGTCTGCGACGCGCTCGCCACCTTCCAGCTTGACCGCGTGGGCGCCGGCTTCCTTCATGAATCGGGTGGCCGCGCCCAGTGCCGCCGTCGGGCCAGCTTCGTAGCTGCCAAATGGCATGTCAGCCACCACCAGAGCGTGCGGTGCGCCGCGCACCACACCGCGCACTAGCGGAATCAGCTCGTCGATCGAGATCGGCACCGTGGTGTCATAGCCATAAACGACGTTGGCGGCCGAGTCGCCCACCAGCAAAACCGGGATACCGGCGTCGTCGAAAACTCGGGCGGTGGAGTAGTCGTAGGCCGTCAGCATGGCCCACTTGTGACCTTCGGCCTTCATCTTCTGCAAGTGATGAACGCGGACCTTTGTCCGCGGCTGGGTGGCGGCCGAAGCCCCGGCAGTAGAAGTTCCGGCGGAAGAAGCCCCATAAAAAGCGTGCTCAGACATCATTGTCCCTAGTTGTGGTCGGGTCGATCCTCGTGGCCCTACAGGGTCCCCGGGTTCGTCTGACCTGACCAGTCTGCCACCTGCGGCCGCGCAAGTGCATACCTGACCCAGTGGACTTCCTCACACTGTTATGTAACGCGACATACGATCGGTCAATGCAGCGACTCAGCGGACTCGACGCCAGTTTCCTGTACTTGGAATCCCAATCGCAGCCGTTGCATGTCTGTTCGATTCTTGAACTCGATACGTCGACGATGCCGGGCGGCTATACGTTCGACCGACTTCGCGACGAGTTGGCCGTCCGGATCAAGGCCATGCCGCAGTTTCGGGAGAAGCTCGCCGATAGCCTGCTGAACCTGGATCATCCGGTTTGGGTGGACGACAACAACTTCGACGTGAGTCGCCATCTGCATCGCATCGGCTTGCCGCCACCAGGTGGCCGAATGGAGTTGTCCGAGATCTGCGGGCATATCGCCGCTTTGCCGCTGGACCGCAGTCGACCGCTGTGGGAGATGTGGGTCATCGAGGGTGTTGCGGGCACTAACGCTCAGCAAGGTGGCCGCATCGCGGTGATGACCAAAGTCCATCACGCCTGCGTGGACGGCGTCACCGGCGCGAATCTGATGTCGCAGCTGTGCAGCACCGAACCCGACGCGCCGCCGCCCGATCCGGTCGAAGGAGTCGGCGATGCCAACCAAATCCAAATCGCTGTCAGCGGTTTGGCGAAGTTCGCATCGCGGCCGTTGCACCTGGCCGGCGTGGTGCCGAAAACCGTGTCGACGGTATTGGAGACGGTGCTGCGGGCGCGAAGCGGCCTGGCGATGGCTGCGCCATTCGCGGCGCCGCCGACCGCGTTCAACGCCAGCATCACCGGACACCGCAATGTCGCCTACGCGCAGCTGGATCTCGAAGACATCAAGGCCGTCAAGAGTTATTTCAACGTCAAGGTCAACGACGTGGTGATGGCGCTGGTGTCCGGCGTGCTGCGGCAGTTCCTGCTCGACCGCGGCGAGCTGCCGGACTCGTCATTGGTGGCGATGGTGCCGGTATCCGTACACGGCCGATCCGATCGCCCTGGCCGCAACCAGGTTTCGGGAATGTTCTCCCGGCTGGAAACCCAGATCGATGATCCCGCGGAACGGCTCAAGTCCATCGCTGAAGCGAACTCTGTTGCCAAACAACATAGTTCGGCGATCAGCGCCAGTCTGTTGCAGGACTGGTCACAGTTCGCCGCGCCGGCGGTGTTCGGTTTGGCGATGAGGGCGTACGCCCGCACCAGGCTCACCAAGAGCCGGCCCGTGCACAACCTTGTGATTTCCAACGTGCCGGGTCCCCAGATGCCGCTGTACATGCTGGGCAGCGAGGTCAAAGCGATGTATCCGCTGGGGCCGATCTTCCACGGCTCCGGCCTGAACATCACCGTGATGTCGCTGAACGGCAAACTGGACGTCGGACTGATCGCATGCCCGGAGCTGGTGCCGGATCTGTGGGAGCTGGCCGACGACTTCGCTGTCGGGATGGAAGAACTGCTGCTGGCGACGCATTAGACCGCCCCGCCCCCCGTGCGGCAACAACAGCCACTCGTCGGCTCGTGGCAGCATGTTGGGCATGGCTTTCCCACGCGGTGGTACGACCGCGCGCAAGATGCTGATCTGGACCGTGCTGGCAATGGTCGTGGCGACCGTTGCGAGCTGCACAAACGTTGTCACCGGGCGCGCGGTGCTGGCCGGGCCACGAGTCGGTCAGCCTGTGGAGTGGGGGCCGTGTCGTGTCCTCGGCGGCGGCGGCACCGGGATCATGAAGCTCCCAGGTGGCGGGCAATGCGGCAAGCTCGCCGTACCGATCGACTACCACCACGTCGACGGCGACGCCACGACACTGGCGCTGATCAAGTTTCCCGCCACCAGAAACAAGATCGGGTCGCTGATCATCAACCCCGGCGGGCCCGGCGAATCCGGCATCGAAGCTGCTATGGGCCTGCTGCAGTCGCTTCCGCCGCGCATCCGCGAGCGGTTCGACCTGGTCGGATTCGATCCACGTGGGGTGGCCTCGTCGCGCCCGGCGATCTGGTGCAACTCCGACGCCGACAACGACCGGCTGCGCACCGAGCCGCAAGTCGACTACAGCCCGGCGGGCATCGCCCACATCGAGGACGAGACCAAGGCGTTCGTCGGCCGTTGCGTCGAGAAGATGGGCAAGAAGTTTCTGGCGCACGTAGGAACCGTTGACGTCGCCCGTGACTTGGACGCCATCCGCGAAGCCCTGGGCGACAGCAAACTGACGTTCTTGGGCTACTCGTATGGAACCCGCATCGGCGCCGCCTACGCCGAGGCGTACCCGAACAACGTGCGGGCCATGATCCTCGACGGTGCTGTGGATCCCAATACCAACTCCATCGAGGCAGACCTACGGCAAGCCAAGGGTTTTCAGGACGCGTTCAACGATTTCGCGAAGGACTGCGCGAAGTCTCCGTCCTGCCCGCTGGGCACCGACCCGGCGAAAGCCGTTGCCGTCTACCACAATTTGGTCGACCCGCTCGTCGACAAGAACAATCCGATGGTCGGTAAGCCCGCGCCCACCAAAGATCCGCGCGGCCTGAGCTACAGCGACGCGATCGTCGGCACGATCATGGCGCTGTATTCGCCGACCTTCTGGCACCACTTGACCGAGGGGTTGACCGAGCTGGCCCACCATCGCGGCGACACCCTGCTTGAGCTGGCCGACCTGTACATGCGCCGCGACAAGCACGGTCACTACACCGACGCCACGGACGCCAGGGTGGCGATCGACTGCGTCGACGATCTGCCGGTCAAGGACCGGGACAAGGTCATCGACGAAGACCGCCGCTCCCGCCAGGTTGCGCCTTTCATGAGCTACGGGAAGTTCACCGGCCGCGCGCCGTTGGGCACCTGCGCGTTCTGGCCGGTGCCACCGACCAGTAAGCCGCACACCATTTCCGCGCCCGGGCTGGCCCCGACGCTGGTGGTGTCGACGACGCGGGATCCGGCGACGCCGTATAAAGCCGGTGTCGATCTGGCCGATCAGCTGCACGGTGGCTTGCTCACCTACGACGGCACCCAGCACACGGTCGTCTTCCAAGGCGACAGCTGTGTCGACGACTACGCGACGGCATACCTCGTCAGCGGCACGCTGCCCCCGAAGGGGGCGAAATGCTAAGGACACGCACAAGATAACGAGACCAAGGTGTGACCTTTCGGGTTCACTACCGACGGCCGACGCGTGGGACCATTGACAGCCATGTGGCGCATGAGACCGTTGTTCTCTGCGCTGCTTTCGCTCGTGCTACCGGTAGCGGCCGCCCTTGCCACGTCGCCGTCGGCGCACGCGACCCTCACCTGGGGTAACTGCGGACGGTTCCTCAAACACCCCGACGACGTCCCCACCGCGCAGTGCACGACCGTTGCCGTCCCCGTCGACTACGCCAACCCCGCCGCCGGCCAAGTTCAGCTCGCCGTCATCCGAATTCCCGCGACCGGTCCGCGGATCGGCGCGCTGCTGGTCAATCCGGGCGGACCCGGCGCCTCGGCGGTGGACATGGTGGCCGCGATGGGACCGCAGCTGGCGGGCTCCGAGATCAGCCGCCGTTTTGACTTAGTGGGATTTGATCCCCGCGGCGTCGGCCACTCCACGCCGCTGTTGCGCTGCCAGAGCGACGCGGAGTTCGACGCCTATCGCCGCGACCCGCTGGTGGACTACAGCCCACCGGGCGTGGCACACATCGAACAGGTGTATCGGCAACTGGCACAGCGCTGCCTCAACCGCAACGGCTCGGCTTCGTTGGAAAACGTTGGGACAGCATCGGTCGCACACGACATGGACTTGGTGCGCCAGGCGCTCGGCGATGACCAAATCAACTATCTGGGATTCAGCTACGGCACCGAACTGGGAACCGCGTACGTCGAGCGGTTCGGCGACCACGTGCGGGCGATGGTGCTCGACGGTGCGATCGACCCGAGCGTGGGTCCGATCGACGAAAACATCAACCAGCAGGCCGGTTTTCAGACCGCGTTCGACGACTACGCGGCAGATTGTGCTCACTCGTCGGACTGCCCGCTGGGTACCGATCCCAACCAATGGGGCGACCGCTACCACCAACTCGTCGACCCGCTGGTGAACAAGCCTGCCCACACGTCGGATCCCCGCGGGCTGAGCTATGCCGACGCGAACACCGGCGCGATCAACGCGCTCTACACCCCGCAGTTATGGAAATTCTTGACCAGCGGTCTGCTCGGCCTGAAGCGCGGCACCGACCCCGGTGACTTGCTGATGCTCGCCGACGAGTATTACGGGCGCGACAGCAACGGCCACTACGACGGTTCGCAGGACGCGTTCAACGCGGTCCGCTGCGTCGACGCGCCCGAGCCGACCGATCCGGCCGCCTGGGTCGACGCCGATCGCCGCATTCGCCAAGCCGCACCATTCCTGTCCTACGGGCAGTTCACCGGGTATGCGCCGCGCGATTTGTGCGCACTTTGGCCCGTGCCGGCCACCTCAACACCGGGCCCGGCCGCGCCCGTCGCCCCGGGCAAAGTCGTCGTCGTGTCCACTACCCACGACCCGGCCACTCCCTATCAGGCCGGCGTGAACCTGGCCCAGCAGCTGGGCGCCGCGCTGATCACCTACGAGGGCACCCAACACACGGTGGTGTTCAACGGCGACGAGTGCGTCGACGACGCTGTCGTTCGCTACCTGGTCGACGGGATAGGGCCAGGAAACTTGCGGTGTTCGGCGCCGTAGTAACACGGACTTAACTGGCATTGCATATTGTTCCGGGTATGGACCGACAAAAGGAATTCGTGCTCCGCACGCTGGAGGAGCGAGACATCCGTTTCGTCCGGCTGTGGTTCACTGATGTCCTCGGCACCCTTAAGACCGTCGCTATCGCGCCTGCCGAACTCGAGGGCGCATTCGAAGAAGGCATCGGCTTCGACGGATCCTCCATCGAGGGCTTTGCCCGCGTGTCGGAATCCGACACCGTAGCTCACCCCGACCCGTCGACTTTCCAGGTGCTGCCGTGGACCACCGCGTCGGGCCACCACCACTCGGCGCGGATGTTTTGCGACATCACGATGCCCGACGGCTCACCCTCCTGGGCGGATCCACGCCATGTGCTGCGCCGTCAGCTGAGCAAAACCAGCGACCTCGGCTTCTCCTGCTATGTGCATCCCGAGATCGAGTTTTTCCTGCTCGAGGCGGGCCCCGAGGACGGATCGACGCCGATTCCGGCCGACAACGCCGGTTACTTCGACCAGGCAGTGCATGCCGCCTCCGACTTCCGTCGGCATGCGATCGACGCCCTGGAGTTCATGGGCATCTCGGTGGAGTTCAGCCATCACGAAGGGGCGCCCGGGCAACAAGAGATCGATTTGCGCTTCGCGGATGCGCTGTCAATGGCCGACAACATCATGACGTTCCGCTATGTCATCAAAGAGGTCGCGCTGGAAGAGCGAGTGCGAGCGACGTTCATGCCCAAGCCGTTTGGGCAATACCCGGGCTCGGCCATGCACACCCACATGAGCCTGTTCGAGGGCGAGGTCAACGCGTTTC
>DAIODV010000162.1:0-8130 GCA_036746615.1 Mycobacterium sp. | reverse complement strand
CCCCGGATACCCGCCGGGTGCTCGACGGTGTGGTGCGCGGCATCGGCGGCTACGGCAACTCACTGGGCTTGCCCAACATCGGCGGCGAAACCGTGTTCGACGCCTGCTACGCCGGCAATCCATTGGTCAACGCGCTGTGCGTGGGCGTGCTGCGGCAGGAAGATCTGCATCTGGCATTCGCTTCCGGGGCAGGCAACAAGATCATCCTGTTCGGTGCGCGCACCGGGCTTGACGGCATCGGCGGTGTATCGGTACTGGCATCGGAGACGTTCGGCGGTGACGAGTCGGGATCGGGTCGCAAAAAGCTGCCGTCGGTTCAAGTCGGCGACCCGTTCATGGAAAAGGTCCTTATCGAGTGCTGCCTGGAGCTTTATGCGGCCGGTTTGGTGATCGGCATCCAGGATCTCGGCGGTGCTGGAATAGCTTGTGCAACTTCGGAATTAGCTTCAGCTGGCGACGGCGGCATGGTGGTCGAACTGGATACCGTTCCACTGCGCACCACAAACATGACCGCGGCTGAAGTACTCTGCAGCGAGTCGCAGGAACGCATGTGCGCGGTCGTCGCACCCGAGAACGTCGACGCGTTCATGGCGGTGTGCCGCAAGTGGGAAGTGTTGGCCACCACGATCGGCGAAGTCACCGACGGCGACCGGTTACGAATCACCTGGCACGGCGAGACGGTGGTGGACGTGCCGCCACGGACGGTGGCTCACGAGGGCCCGGTGTACCAGCGCCCGGTCGCTCGCCCCGACTCGCAGGATGCGTTGAACGCCAACCATGCCAAGAGCCTGCCCCGGCCGGTCAGCGGCGATGAGCTACGTGCGACTTTGCTTGCGCTGCTTGGTAGTCCACACCTGTGCAGCCGCGCCTTCATCACCGAGCAGTACGACCGCTATGTGCGTGGGAACACCGTGTTGGCCGAACACGCCGACGGCGGCGTGTTACGCGTCGACGAGTCCACCGGCCGCGGCATCGCGCTGTCGACCGATGCGTCGGGCCGCTACACACTGCTCGATCCCTACACCGGCGCCCAGCTCGCGCTGGCCGAGGCTTACCGCAACGTTGCCGTCACCGGCGCCACGCCGGTGGCTGTGACGAACTGCCTCAACTTCGGCTCACCGGAAGACCCCGGGGTGATGTGGCAGTTCGCCGAGGCGGTTCGTGGTTTGGCGGATGGTTGTGCGGCCCTGGGCATTCCGGTGACAGGTGGCAACGTCAGCTTCTACAACCAAACCGGGTCGACGGCGATCCTGCCTACCCCGGTGGTGGGTGTGCTCGGCGTCATCGACGACGTCGCGCGGCGCATACCGACCGCGATGGGCACCGAGCCGGGGGAGACGCTGATCCTGCTCGGCGACACCCGCGACGAGTTCGACGGATCCGTGTGGGCGCAGGTCACCGCCGACCATTTAGGCGGACTGCCGCCCGCGGTGGACCTCGCCCGCGAGCGACTGCTAGCCGATGTCCTGAGCGCCGCTTCCCGAGACGGGTTGGTGTCTGCTGCGCATGACCTGTCCGAAGGCGGCCTGGCGCAGGCCGTGGTGGAATCGGCGCTTGCAGGTGAAACCGGTTGTCGCATCGTGCTTCCCGAGGATTTTCAAGAAGGCACGGGTCCGTTTGTCTATCTCTTCTCCGAGTCGGCGGGCCGAGTGCTGGTGGCCGTGCCGCGCACCGAGGAGAGCCGCTTCCGCGCGATGTGCGAGGCGCGGGGCCTGCCCGCCACCCGCATCGGCGTTGTCGACCAAGGGTCGGACGCGGTGGAGGTTCAGGGTCTGTTTACCGTCTCTCTGGAAGAGCTACGCAGCACATCCGAGGGAGTGCTTGCCGCGCTGCTTCGATGAATAACGAAGCTCGCCAACGGCATCCGTTGGTGGCGTGGGCATGGAGCCTGCTGCGGCTGAAATTCGTCGGAGTCGCTTTCGGTGCGTTGTTCTTCTGCCTGTCTCTGACGCCGTCGTTGTTACCGCGGGACTGGATTTTCCAGGGGCTGATCGGCGGTATCAACGCGGCGTTTGGCTACGGCTTGGGCGTGGTGATCGGCAGGGCCACCTACCGCGTGGTGCTTCGGGGCGCCCGCTGGTGGCCGCCTCCGGCGCGAGTCCTGTTCTGGATCAAGGCCGTTGTCGTCGTGATCGCGCCGACCGCTTGCGTGTTGATGCTCATCCCTGCCGCTTCCTGGCAGCGGCAGGTGTCCGCGTTGATGGGCATCGAGGGCCCCACGACCCTGGGTTATTTGCGCACACTGCTCGTCGCTATTGTTGTTGCCGCGCTGCTGGTTTCGGCGTTTCGCGTAGTCATCGACGCCATCAAGCTGCTGGCGCGGATGCTGATCCGGCGATGGCACTTGCACGATGAGGTGGCGCTGTTCATCGGCACGACGATCGTGGTGGTGCTGCTGGTCATGCTGTTCAACGGTGTCCTGGTCCGCGGATTCTTCGCCGGGGCCAACGCGGTCTTCCAGCCGCGGGATACCGCCACTGCCGCTGGTCTGGCGCAACCGCTGCTTGCGGAAAAGTCCGGCAGCCCAGCGTCGTTGGCGCCGTGGGACTCACTGGGCTACCAGGGCCGCAACTTCGTCGCCACCGGACCGCATTCAGCCCAACTGGCCCGGCTCAACGGCCGCCCCGCCAAGGAGCCGATCCGGGTCTATGCCGGGCTGGACACCGCGCCCGATGACCGAGGCCGGTTGGCCACGGTGATCAAGGAGCTCGAGCGGACGGGTGCGTTCAGCCGCAAATTGCTGGTCATCGCGCCGACGACAGGCACGGGCTGGATCGATCCGGTGGCGGCGAGCTCGCTGGAGATGATGTACAACGGCGACACTGCAATCGTCGGTCTGCAGTACTCCTATCTGCCCAGCTGGATCTCGTTCCTCGCTGACCGGCAGAAGTCCATGGATTCCGGCCGAATGCTCATCGAGACGGTTCACCAACGCTGGCAACAACTTCCGGCTGAACACCGGCCGAAATTGATGCTCTATGGCGAGAGCCTGGGCTCGATGGCCGGCCAGGCCGCTTTCGGATGGCTGCCGGACATTCGCGCGATGGGGTTTGACGCGGTGCTGTGGGTGGGGCCCCCGCAAGCCAGCCCGTTGTGGCATGCGCTGATCGTGCGGCGCGATCCTTCGACGACGGAGATAGCGCCGCGTTACGACAACGGTCGAACGGTGCGGTTCTCCGAAGCGATCGATCCTTCTGACGTCAGCCGGCTCGCGGGGCCGCCGTGGGCGGGGACCCGGGTGCTGTTTTTGCAGCACCCGTCGGACCCGGTCGTGTGGTGGTCGCCCGATTTGCTGTTCGGCCGGCCCGATTGGCTCGTCGAACCTCGCGGCCCAGACCGCAGCGCGTCGATGCATTGGAATCCGGTGGTCACCTTTTGGCAAGTCAGCGCTGACCTAACCAATGCCGAGGGCGTGCCCGCTGGACACGGCCACAACTACAGCAACGACATCCTGGACGGTTGGGTCGCAGTGGCTGCGCCCGACGGCTGGACGGCGGCCGACACCGAGCGGGTCCGTGCCGCGCTGGAACCGACTGAAGCTAGTGAAGCACAATAGTTTTCGGCGCACGCAGGCGGTTGGACTGGCCGCCGCGTTGGTCGGCTGGAGCATTGTCGGTCCACGGATACCCGCCCAACGCCGAGCGCCGATGCAGGCGGGTCTTGCCGGACTGCTGGTTTTGGTGACGAGGGCGCCGCTTGGCTTGCGGCCGCCCCGGCTGTGGGCCGGTTTGCGGCTGGGACTGGCCGCAGGAGTAGCGGCGGCAGTTGGAGTTTTGGCGACGACATCCGTTCCCGCCGTTCGACTTTCGATGGCCGGACGGGAACCGCCAGCCTCAGCATCGACGTGGCTGGCGGTGCAGATACCGCTGGGGACGGTCTGGAGCGAAGAGGCAGCATTCCGGGCGGCGCTAGCCACGGCCGCCTCACATGCTTACGGCACCGCCGGCGGTCGGCTGCTGCAGGCCGTCGCGTTCGGCCTCTCCCACATCGCCGATGCGCGCGCGACCGGTGAGCCGGTGCTACCCACCGTGCTGGCTACAGGTGGCGCGGGCTGGATATTCGGTTGGCTGGCCGAACGCTCGGGCAGCCTGAGCGCGCCGATGCTCGCGCATTTGGCGATCAACGAGGCGGCCGCAGCGGCGACCTTGACCGTTCAGCGGCGACGCGCTAGTCGGCCCTAGTCGGCACGTCCCGGCTGTCAAAGGCCAGCTTGTGCGGCTCAGTGTCCGTGTCGTCGATGCCGAAACTGATGATGCGTCGCGGGGTGATGCGAATGATCGCGGTGTCGATCTCGTCACCGCTGGGTTCAGTCCGCTTCTCGCCGGACTCCGCTTGTTCGGCGGTCCCTCTGATCTCGAGGCAGCGCACCCGCATCGGGTTGCGGGATGGGATGTCGTCGATCACCAGCGCGACAGTGTTGTTGGACGCCAAGTTGCGGAACTTGCGGCTTTTCGACATGCGATAGCCGTAGATGTCGATGGTGCCGAGGTCTTCGTTGTAGGTGAAGCCGACCGGATTGTTCTGCAGGGTGCCGTCGGGTTGGATGGTGGCCAACCGCGCGTGTCCGCCGGCCTTCATGTACTCAATTTCATGCGGTTTGAACGACATAGAGCCCACGCTAGAGTCTCAACTTCTGTTGAGGTCAAGGGTGAGAACCTAGAGGCATGGCCCGTCATCGAGCCGACCCGGTCAAGACCCGCGACGCCGTCCGGGCCCTCGAAGCCTGGTTACGCGACGACACCAGTCCAGCTCCGAGTCGAGCGGAGCTGGCGGCAGCGGTTCGGCTGACCGCACGCACCTTGGCCGAACAGGCGCCGGGCGCCAGCGTCGAGGTGCGAATCCCGCCTTTTATTGCCGTGCAGTGTATTTCCGGACCGAGGCACACCCGGGGCACACCACCCAATGTGGTGGAGACCGATGGGCGAACGTGGCTGCTGCTTGCCACCGGGCTGCTGGGACTCACCGACGCCAGCGCGACGGGCGCGCTGCGGCTGTCGGGGTCGCGGGCGGGCGAGATTCAGACCTGGCTACCGCTGGTGAGCCCGTCGTCGCAGTGAGCTTTGTGACATATGTGACAGCTGGCATCTTCTGGGAACGATTGACCAGGAAAACCGGTTGCGAAGTGACGCAACACACCCGTGCGATTCGGTCACATGACCATCGTTTCCGTAGACTGCGTTACGTCACCAAACCGCGCCCCAGGGAGCCGCCCTACCGTGACCGCCACAGCTGCCGTAGCCTCCGAGCATCTAGAAAATCCGCCCGGCGAAGAATGCGGCGTATTCGGCGTATGGGCCCCCGGCGAAGAAGTCGCGAAACTTACCTATTACGGGCTCTACGCGTTGCAGCACCGCGGCCAAGAGGCTGCCGGCATCGCCGTCGCAGACGGGTCGCAGGTGCTGGTCTTCAAGGACCTCGGCTTGGTCAGCCAAGTTTTCGACGAGCAGACATTGGCGGCCATGGAAGGCCACGTCGCGATCGGGCATTGCCGATACTCCACCAGCGGCCAAACCACCTGGGAGAACGCACAACCGGTGTTCCGGAACACCGCGGCGGGCACCGGGGTCGCATTGGGGCACAACGGCAATCTGGTGAACAGCGCCGAGCTGGTCGCACGCGCCCGCGAAGCAGGCTTGGTCAACACCAGGGTTCCCGGTACGGCTACCACCGACTCCGACATGCTGGGGGCGCTGTTGGCCCACGGCGCGGCCGACTCCAGCCTGGAACAGGCCGCACTGGAATTGCTGCCGACAGTGCGTGGCGCGTTCTGTCTGACGTTCATGGACGAGAACACGCTGTACGCCGCCCGCGACCCGTACGGCGTACGCCCGCTGTGCCTGGGACGACTGGATCGCGGCTGGGTGGTGGCCTCCGAGACGGCTGCGCTGGACATCGTCGGTGCATCGTTCGTTCGCGAGATCGAGCCGGGGGAATTGCTGGCCATCGACGCCGATGGTGTCCGGTCAAGCCGCTTCGCCAACCCCGAACCCAAGGGCTGCATTTTCGAGTACGTCTACCTGGCACGGCCGGACAGCACGATTGCCGGCCGGTCGGTGCACGCCGCCCGGCTTGAGATCGGCCGCCGGCTGGCCCGTGAATGCCCGATCGACGCTGACATGGTGATCGGCGTCCCGGAATCCGGCACACCAGCCGCGGTTGGCTATGCGCAGGAGTCCGGCATCCCCTACGGACAAGGCCTGATGAAGAACGCCTACGTCGGGCGCACCTTCATTCAGCCGTCGCAAACCATCCGCCAGCTCGGTATCCGGTTGAAGCTCAACCCGCTCAAAGAAGTGATCCGCGGCAAGCGGCTCATCGTCGTTGACGACTCGATCGTGCGAGGCAACACCCAGCGCGCTCTGGTCAGGATGCTGCGGGAGGCCGGCGCTGTCGAGGTCCACGTGCGCATCGCCTCACCGCCGGTGAAATGGCCGTGCTTCTACGGCATCGACTTTCCGTCGCCGGCTGAGTTGATCGCGAACGCGGTCGAAGACGAGGACGAGATGCTCGAAGCGGTGCGGCATGCCATCAACGCCGACACGCTCGGATACATCTCGCTGCGTGGTCTGATCGCCGCGACCGAGCAACCCACTTCGCGGCTGTGCGCGGCCTGCTTCGAGGGCAATTATCCGATCGAGTTGCCCAGCGAGACCGTGCTGGGCAAGAACGTCGTCGAGCACATGCTCGCCACGACCGCACGGGAAGCGCAGGCCGACACCCAGACCAATATTGCGGTGCGGGAAACATCGCCGGAGGCGGAGCAGGCCGCCGTACTGCGCCATCCCTAACTCCGCAGACAGGTGGCCGATACCCGAGTTTCGGCGCCGACCGGTAGCCTTTATCGACAATGGCCGACCTTAAAAAGAAGTCCGCAAAAGACCCCGCCGCTACGGGCGTCACCTATGCCTCGGCCGGCGTGGATATCCAAGCCGGGGACCGCGCCGTCGAACTGTTCAAGCCGCTGGCGTCCAAGGCCACCAGGCCCGAGGTGCGCAGCAAGCTTGGTGGATTCGCCGGATTGTTCGCGCTGCGAAGCGATTACCGCGAACCGTTGCTAGCGGCATCCAGCGATGGCGTGGGTACCAAACTCGCTGTCGCGCAGGCGATGGACAAGCACGACACCGTCGGCCTGGACCTGGTGGCGATGGTGGTCGACGACCTGGTGGTGTGCGGTGCTGAGCCGCTGTTCTTGCTCGACTACATCGCTTTGGGCCGCATCGTGCCCGAACGGCTCAACGCGATCGTCGGCGGTATCGCCGACGGCTGCATGCGTGCCGGGTGTGCGTTGCTCGGCGGTGAGACCGCCGAGCACCCCGGTCTGATCGAGCCCGACCACTACGACATCTCCGGCACCGCCGTCGGCGTCGTCGAAGCCGACGACGTGCTCGGCCCCGACCGGGTGAAACCGGGCGACGTCATCATCGCGATGGGGTCGTCGGGCCTGCATTCCAACGGCTACTCGCTGGCCCGCAAGGTGCTGTTGGAGATCGACCGGATGAACCTCGCCGGCTACGTCGAGGAGTTCGGCCGCACGCTCGGCGAAGAGTTACTCGAGCCGACGCTCATCTACGCCAAGGACTGCCTGGCGCTGGCCGCCGAAACCCAGGTCCGGACGTTCTGCCATGTGACCGGCGGCGGACTGGCCGGCAACCTGGAACGCGTCATCCCGCACGGGCTGGTAGCCGAAGTCGACCGCGGCACATGGACCCCGGCACCCGTCTTCGCGATGATCGCCCAGCGCGGCCGGGTCTCCCGCGCCGAGATGGAGAAAACCTTCAACATGGGTGTGGGCATGATCGCGGTGGTGGCGCCGGAGGACACCGATCGGGCGTTGGCGATTTTGACCGCCCGTCATTTGGACTGCTGGGTACTCGGCACAGTCAACAAAGGTGGGAAAGAAAGCCCGCGCGCCAAGCTCGTGGGGCAGCACCCGCGGTTTTAGAAATCAGCTTGAGTCAATGACTCTGGTTTCAGCGGCGCCAGTCGTCGTCCGCACTCCAGGGGTCTTCGCCGTCCTGTTGGTCGGCGTCGTCATCGCCCGACCCGGACAGCTCGCGCTGAAGCCGCTCGAAATCGGTCTGCGGTGAGCTGTATTTAAGTTCTCGAGCAACCTTGGTCTGCTTTGCCTTA
>DAIODV010000161.1:0-8139 GCA_036746615.1 Mycobacterium sp. | reverse complement strand
TCCGCATCAAACCCGCCTACTTCACCGACGACGAGTACTACGAAAAACTCGACAAAGAGTTGACGTGGCTAATGACGATGCGTGACGAAGGCGTTCGGCGTATCGCACTTCGCGCCAGTGGTTTGTCCCCGGAGTCCCAACACGACATCGCGCAACGCGTTGACGAACTCCGCCGCAAGGAACACCTCGACGCCTAGCTAGCGGCGGCTTGTTCGCCACCGACGCCACCGACGATCAAGGGCGCGAAAACCGCCCAAGCTCATCGTGATTGCGAAAACGAAGACGAGAAGCGACGCTCCCAAAGGCCAGCCCGTCGATGCCGCCGCATACGCGGTGCCGCCGCGCGCGTGAACATCCAGAGGGTGTCCAGACTTCCAATTCCCGGGGACTCGGTGGATCGGGCCCTCGTGGAACTGTCCACCGACGCTCCACGTGCCGCTGCAGTTCACGTTGGGACTGTCTGAGTTCGCGTCCCCTCGGCATCTCACGTCGGTGGCCGTCGTCGCCGTGCCGACCTGATAGCCATAAAAGTCCCAGACGAGATCGCCGAACATGTACAGCCAGATCCCCACCACAGCGATCAGGGCCAACTGGCCCCAGACCGAGCCGCGACTGCGGCCCTTTGTCGACCCGTCGTTCGCCGACACGACGGGCGGAGGCTGACCAATGGAGGTCCGTGCCGGAGCGCCGCCTATTCGGCTGATTTCTGACTCGACCCGCTCGAGGAATGCATCGACCTCGTCTTCGTTGTATCCGCGTTTTCCTATTGGCGGCTTGCTGAATGCAATATTTCGCACGTCGGCTGCGGACAGAGATGGGTCGCTCGGATTAAGCAGCCACGCTTCGACCCGATCAAGAAACGCGTCAACTTCGTCTTCGTTGTATCCGCGTTTTCCTATTGGCGGCGTGCTGAAAGCCACCTTTCGAATATCAGCGGCTGTCAGTGACGGACGTTGTGTGGGTTCGGCCGTCGGGCCAGCCGCCGCTTTTGCTTCGGACCATTGGCGTTCTAGTTCGGCGATGCGTTGCTCGGGGTCGTCATGATCCATCAGCGAATGATCCCATCCCACCTACCAGATCGTGGCGGTCCTGACGACGGACGTGCCTGCCGCTCCCGATAGGGTTGGCCCATGGGCCTGTTCGGCAAGCGAAAATCCCGCGCGACGCGTCGTGCCGAGGCCCGGGCCATCAGAGCCCGGGCCAAACTCGAGGCCAAACTGTCCGCGAAAAACGAGGTTCGCCGGTTCAAAGCCGCGCAGCGCGCGGAGGCTAAAGCGCTCAGGGACCAGCTCAAAGCGCAGCGCGACAGCGACCGCGCAGCGCTGAAGGTCGCCGCGACCCAACTCAAGGCCGCGCAGGAGGGCAAGTTGTTCTCACCGACGCGAATTCGCCGCTTCCTGACGGTGTCTCGGCTGCTGGCCCCGATCGTGGTACCGCTGGCCTACCGGGTCGCCATAGCCGTGCGTGGGCTGATCGACCAGCGGCGCGCCGACCAGCTCGGGGTTCCGCTGGCCCAGATCGGCCAATTCTCCGGACACGGCGGCTGGCTGTCGGCCCGCATCGCCGGTGCTGAACAGTCACTGCGCTCGGTGCAGGAGAACAAGCCCAAGGACGCCGAGACCAAACAATTTGCCGCCGCCATCTCCGAACGGCTCACCGATTTGTCCGCGGCCATCACCGCCGCAGAGAACATGCCCGCCGCACGCCGCCGAGCGGCCCATGCCGCGATCTCCAGACAACTCGACGAGGTCGACGCCGACCTGATGGCGCGCCTCGGACTGACCTGACCCCTAAGGCAAAGGAAACGCAATCGGATGTCTTGGCAGCGCAATCTGGTTTGGCGCGTCCTGATCTCGGCGGCCGCCGCCACCACGCTCTACCTCGGGTCGACCGCCGCCATCGCGCCGGCATCAGCCCATGTCCACGTCAGCAGCGACGACGCGGTGCGCGGCGGCATGGCAGTAGTCACCTTCGAGGTGCCCAATGAGTCGACGAAGGGCGCGGCCACCACCGCTCTCACGGTCAACCTGCCGAATCTCACTTCTGTGCAGGCCGAAACGAAGCCGGGCTGGACGGTCAAACTCGACCGCGACTCGGCAGCCGGCACGGTCCGCTCGGTGACCTGGACGGCAGCGCCGAACGGCGGAATCCCGGTCGACCAGTTCGGGCTCTTCCGGATATCGGTGAAGCTGCCCGATGCCGACACCGTCAGCTTCCCGGCGACGCAGACGTACGCCGACGGGTCGGCGGTTCAGTGGGATCAGCAGCCGCAGCCCGGCGGGGCTGAGCCGAGTAATCCGGTGCCGACCCTGACCCTCACCGAAGGGTCTATGCCCCCGGCGACCCATCACGCGCACCCAAGCAGCACCACTGCGCCGACCTCCACGTCAGCAACGCAAAAGCCAAGGGCAACAGCCGATAACACCGCCCGAGTGCTCAGCGGAGTCGCGCTACTTCTCGGCGCGGTCGGTATCGGTGTCGCACTGGTGGTCCGACGGACATGAGCCGGCCAACACGCATGGCCGTGGTGAGCCTGCTTTTGGCAGCTATCGCGTTGGCCGCGACGTTGACCTCCGGAGCCGCAAGCGCACATGCCGCCCGGGTGTCGACCGACCCCGCCGACAAGGCAACCGTCAGCACTGGTCCGACCCACGTCAGCGCGGTGTTCAACGAGCAGCTGCAGACGACATTCGCGGCGATGACGGTTGTCGGGCCTGACGGCAACCTGTGGTCTTCCGGGCAACCGCAAGTGCAGGGCGCAGTGGTCAGCGTCGGGGTACGGCCGCTGGGACCCACCGGAAACTACACGGTGAACTACCGGGTGACGTCAGCAGACGGGCACGTAGTGGCTGGATCGTGGTCGTTTCAGCTGACGACACCGGGTACCGGTATGCCTGGGCCGACGGCCGAACCGTCGGACAATTCCGGCGGCGACGTCCCCGTCTGGCCGTTCGCCGTCGGCGCGGTGGTACTGGTCGGCGGCGCTCTGCTGTGGCAGATGCGCAATCGGCCCTGACTGGCCGTATCGGCGGTCCTGGCATGATGGGACTCGACTGCTTAGTGGTCGGTGTAGGCGACGAGAAACTGCAAAGGAGCAGCCGCATGGCAGACCCGCAGGATCGACCGGACGAGACACCTGACGCCACGCCCGAACATGCGCCCGGCGCCGGCTCGACACCGCCTTCTCCGCCGATACCCCCGGCCGACGCCTCACCACCAAAACCGCCAGAGCACTCCGCGGAAAAGTCGACGCCGCCGGCGCCGGATACACCGGCGAAGAAGACGCCTGCCAAGAAAGCGCCCGCTAAGGCCGCGAAAGCAGCAAAAAAGCACGCGGCACCCAAGAAGTCAGCAGCTAAAAAGGCGGCCGCCAAAAAAGCGCCGGCCAAGAAAGCCGCCGCAAAGAAGGCGCCCGCCAAGCCATTGATCGAGACCAACGGTCAGATTGCCGCCGCAGCGAAAGATGCTGCAGCACATGCGAAGTCGACTATCGATGCGGCAAGCAACCCGATGCCGCAGCAAGCGGGCCTGCCGCCGGCCGGGCGTTCACCGGTGCCCTTGGTGGTGGCGATCGCGCTCAGTGTGCTGGCCTTGCTGTTGGTGCGCCAGCTTCGTCGCCGGTGACCGTGATTTTCCGGCCGACGGCCGATCTCGTCGACGACATCGGGCCCGACGTACGCAGCTGCGATGTCCAGTTCCGCCAATTCGGCGGGGGAACCCAATTCGCGGGGGCAATCAGCACGGGGCGCTGCTTCCAAGACAACGCGCTGTTGAAGTCGGTGCTCTCGACGCCCGGCGAGGGCGGTGTGTTGGTGATCGACGGGGACGGCTCACTGCACACCGCACTGGTTGGCGACGTTATCGCCGAGTTGGCCCGCTCCAACGACTGGGCAGGGCTGGTTGTGCACGGCGCGGTACGGGATGCCGCCGCGCTGCGCGAGCTCGACCTCGGCATCAAGGCGCTCGGCACCAACCCCCGCAAGAGCGGGAAGACCGGTGCCGGCGAGCGCGACGTCACAGTCAGCTTCGGCGGAGTGACGTTCGTGCCGGGCGACATCGCCTACAGTGACGACGACGGGATCGTCGTCACTGGAGGAAATGCCGCAGCCGCTACCGGCTAAACCGTGAGCGCGGCAGGCTTTTTGGCGAAGTGCAGGGCTTCGTCATCGACCCGGCCACGCCGGATCAGCTGCAAATCCAGCAGATAGTTCTGCTTAAGCCGCCACGGGCTGACAGAGCCGGCCTTGGGCAGGTAGTCCAACGCTCGCAAGACGTAGCCCGGGGTGAAGTCCATCAGCGGACGCTCGTCCACCGAGTCGCCCGGATGCTGCGGCACCACGGTGTCGTAGCCGTTGGCATCCATGTAATTGAGCACGCGGCACACGAACTCCGATACCAGGTCAGCCTTCAGCGTCCAGGACGCGTTGGTGTAGCCGATGGTGAACGCCATGTTCGGCATATCGGTCAGCATCATGCCCTTGTAGGACATCAGCTCGTTGAGCTCGACCGGCATGCCGTTACGCCAGATCTTGGCGCCACCGAACAGCTGCAGGTTCAAACCCGTTGCGGTGATGATGATGTCGGCTTGCAACTCCTCACCGGAGTTGAGCTTGATGCCCGTTTCGGTGAAGCGGTCGATGGTGTCGGTGACGACGTCGGCCTGACCCTTGCGGATGGTCTTGAACAGATCACCGTTGGGCGCCAGGCACAACCGCTGATCCCACGGCTTGTAGCTGGGACCGAAGTGCTTGTCGACGTCGTAGCCTTCGGGTAGCCGCCGCTTGGCCATCGTCAGCAGCATCCGGCGCATGTAGCTAGGGAATTTCCGAGAGAGCTGGTACTGGAAAGTGCTGAACGCGATCCACTTCCACCGGTTGGCGGCGTGCGCCGCACGGGGCGGGAGCAGCTTGTTGGCGCGCTCCGCGAATGCATCGTGCAGCGGCAGAGATCCGATGTAGGTCGGCGAGCGCTGCAGCATCGTCACGTGGCCGGCGCCTGAATTCACCAGAGCCGGAATCAGAGTCACCGCGGTAGCGCCCGATCCGATCACCACAATCTTCTTGCCCGCATAGTCCAGGTCCTCGGGCCAGTGCTGCGGATGAATGATCGTGCCCTGGAAGTCTTCCGAGCCGTCGAACGCCGGCGAGTAACCCTCGTCGTAGTTGTAGTAGCCGCTGCAGGCGAACAAGAACGAGGCGCTGATCTGCTTCTGCTCGCCGGCGTTGTCCACGGTGACGGTCCATCGATTGTCGGCATCGGACCATTCGGCGGCCACCACGTGGTGGCCGTAGCGGATGTGCCGGTCGATCCCGTTCTCCGCCACAGCCTCCTTGAGGTAGGACTTGATCGACGCACCGTCGGCGATCGATGTGGACGACTCCCATGGCTTGAACCGGAAGCCAAGCGTGAACATGTCCGAGTCGGAGCGAATGCCGGGGTAACGGAATAAGTCCCAGGTGCCGCCGAGGTCGTCGCGGCGTTCCAGGATCGCGTAGCTCTTGGACGGGCAGCGGTCCTGCAGGTGCCAGGCGGCGCTGATGCCGGAGATGCCGGCGCCCACGATGAGCACGTCGAGGTGTTCAGTCATGGCGCCACGCTATCAACACCGTGTTGAGTGCGTCAACACCCTGTCGAATATCTCAACACCGTGTAAAGTAGCGGTCGTGACTACCGTCAGTTCCCCCCGCCGCGCCCGGGGGCGTCGCTCGGCACGCCCGTCCGGCGACGACCGTGAGCTGGCGATCCTTGAGACTGCCGAGCGGTTGCTCAACGAGCGATCCTTCGCCGATATTTCCGTTGACGACCTGGCCAAAGGCGCTGGACTGTCCCGGCCGACGTTCTATTTCTATTTCAAGTCCAAGGAGGCAGTGCTGCTGTCGCTGCTCGAGCCGATGATCGTCCGCGCCGATGCGGAGTTCGAGGGCGCGGTGCAGCGACTGCCCACCGATCCGCGGCGGGTCTGGCGCAACGGCATCAAAGCGTTCTTCACGACCTTCAACGCGCACCGCGCGGTGGTCCGTGCCGGGTCAGAGGCGCTGGCCACCAGCTCGGAGATCCGCGCCGTCTGGACGGGCTTCATGCAGAAGTGGATCGACCAAACGGCAACCATGATCACCGCCGAGCGGGCGCGAGGTGCCGCCCCGGAGACTATCCCGGCGGCAGACCTGGCCACGTCCCTGAACCAGATGAACGAGCGCGCGATGATGGCGACGCTTTTTGCCGAACAACCGGCTGTCAACGAGGACCATGTCGTCGACACCCTCGCCCACATCTGGGTGTCCAGCATCTACGGACAATCTAGCTAGACGTCACCGCTCAATGCGAACATATGTTCGTGCGGGCCGACGCATCGATTCTTCACGCGGATCTCGACGCGTTCTACGCGTCGGTGGAACAACGCGATGATCCGGCGCTGCGCGGCCGGCCGGTGATCGTCGGCGGCGGGGTGGTGCTGGCGGCGAGCTACGAAGCCAAGGCCCACGGTGTGCGCACCGCGAGGGGCGGTGCGCAAGCCCGGCGGCTGTGCCCGCACGCGATGGTGGTCCCGCCCAGGATGGCCGCCTACACACGGGCCAGCGAGGCGGTGTTCGAAGTTTTCCGCGACACCACTCCCCTGGTCGAGCCGCTGTCGGTGGACGAGGCCTTCCTGGATGTCGGCGGGCTGCGCCGTGTCTCCGGGACACCGGTCCAGATCGCCGACCGGCTGCGCAGCGAGGTACGCCATCGCGTCGGGCTGCCGATTACCGTCGGCATCGCACGCACGAAATTCCTCGCCAAAGTCGCCAGCCAGGAAGCCAAACCCGATGGCTTGCTGCTCGTTCCGCCCGGCCGAGAGCTTGCCTTCCTGCATCCGCTGCCGGTTCGTCGGCTGTGGGGTGTCGGGGCGGTGACCGCCGACAAGCTGCACGCGCACGGCATCGAAACGGTCGCCGACGTGGCCGAGCTCAGCGAGTCGATGCTCGCCTCGTTGGTCGGCGGGGCGATGGGAGCCCGGCTGTATGCGTTGGCCCGCAACGTCGATGCGCGGCGGGTTTCGACGAGCGTTCGCCGACGGTCGGTGGGCGCTCAACGCGCGCTTGGCCGCGCCGGCAACACCATGTCACCGGCGGAGGTCGACGCCGTGGTGATCAACCTGATCGACCGGATCACCGGGCGGATGCGGGCGGCCGGCCGCACCGGGCGGACTGTTACATTGCGGTTGCGGTTCAACGACTTTGGCCGGGCCACCCGTTCGCATACATTGCCGTGGGCCACCTCCTCGACGCAAACGATCCTCACCACGGCCCGGCAACTGGTCACCTCCGCCGCGCCGCTGATCGCCGAGCGTGGTCTGACGTTAGTGGGGTTCGCAGTTTCGGAGATCGACCGCAGCGGCGCCGAGCAACTGATGCTGCCATTCACTGGGGCGCAACGGCAGCCGGCCGTCGTCGACGCGGCGGTCGACCGGGTGCGTCGTCGCTACGGGAAATCAGCGCTTACCCGCGGCGTGCTGGTCGGCCGCGACCCCGGCCTGGAGATGCCGCACCTACCCGACTGACACTCCTTTGCCGAGTGGCCAGTTAAGGCACGGAAATCATGAGAAAGCGTGCGATAACTGGCCACTCGCGGTTGGGAATTTAGTGTCCAGAGTGGTCGGGGCGGCTTGCCATAATTTCACTATGCCTGCGCCTGCCAACCGTGCGATGACGGTCACGGGGTGGACCGTCACCGTTGCGTTGGGTGGGGCAACGGCCCTGTTGCTGATCGGCCTCGTCTACGGCTACGTCCTGGCGATCCAGCATCAGTTGCCGCCCAACGGCACATTCGGGTTTCGCGACGCGACGACGCTTTCCTGCCTGCCGGCCTGGTATGCCGGGCAGAAAGCGGGGTTCACCTGGCTGCTGTTCGGCGGCGGCCCACTGCTGGCATTCAACATCGTGGTGTGCATGTCTGCGCCGATACAGCGCCGCTCACCAGGGGAGGTCTACGCCGTCTCCATGGCGACATTGTTGCTCCTGGGCGTGATCCTGGTGATCGCAGCGATACACGCCGACGGCGTTGCCCGTGCCGTCAACCCGGGTGCCACGTGTTCTCCCCCTGCCCTGAAGCAGTTCGGGCCGAGCATCCATCTCCTCAACCGGCTGACAGCGATGGTGGCGG
>DAIODV010000160.1:0-8173 GCA_036746615.1 Mycobacterium sp. | reverse complement strand
GCCGCTCAACCGCTTGATTCCACACCCACCGGCAGCGGTCCCACTCTCCCAGCAAAGCCGCAAGCGCGGTCGCACCGGGACGCAACCTGTACCGATAGCGGACGACGCTCATGCGGCGAAGGCTAGCGCCACGGTCCGACAACCTCACCGATTCCTCCCCGACCAAAAGGCGGAGACTTCCTGGGCGGTACACCGGTGAGCGAAACCCGAGCTCAACCAGCGTCTGCCCCCGACGCATTGCCCGTGCCCTACCGCAACCCGGCGCGACGATCGAACGCCGCCAGGGACGTCACCGGTGTGGTCCTGCTGTTGCTTGCACTGGTCTTCCCATGGAATCTGTACTTCGGCATGGGAATTCCCAACCGCAGCATGGAAATTCTCGAGCTGCTGCTTATCGCCACAGCGCTATCGCTGTTGTCGGTCGCCGCGACTTATGTCGGACCCGCACGCGACAACGCGGTCCTGGCCGGCCGACTCCGTCTGAGCCTCAACACCCCTTACCTGTTGCTGGTATGCGCCTTCGTCGTGTTCGACGCGGTGCAGACCGTCCGATACGGCGGCAGCATCCAGGTACCCGGCGGGCTCGGCCCGGGCGCATGGCTCGGCGTCAGCGGATCACTGCTGTGCGCGCAACCCGTACTCACCCAATTAGCCCCAGACGACAGCAGGTTCGCCAAGTGGCTGGTGTCGGCCAGAGTCGTGGGCTATGCGTCGATCGTCGCCGCAGCGTTGAGCTTTGTGTTCATCCTGTACTGGCGAATCCGATACGCGCTGCCCGGCCACGCCGGAACGACCGGTTTCGGCAAACAGAACGTCGCGGTCATCGTCACCGCGGTGGTGTACGGCGTGGTCGCGTTGGTCGCCGTCCTCATCGCGTCAAGCTGGATTGTGCAGGACGCCAAGCCATCCCGGCTGGCGACCGCAGCGCTGGGGACGTCGACGCTCGTGGCGGGGTTCCTCGTCTGGATTCTTCCAGTCGGACGTGAGATCGACGGATTCCACGGGATAGCGCAGAACACGTCGACGGCGGGCGTTGGCTTCGAAGGTTATGCGGCTTGGGCCGCGGCCGCGGCAATCATTGCTCCGCTGGCCCTGCTTCAGGCCGTCCGAGCGCGGCCGATCGACGAGGGACTGTGGCGAGAAGCGGCGCGAAAAGGGTTGCTGCTCATCGCTATATGGTGCGCAGGCTCCATGGTGATGAGAATTACCGACCTGCTTGTCGCGGTGAACTTGCATTACCCCTTCTCGCGCTACGACAGCATGGCATTGGCCGCATTCGATCTGTTTACCGCTGTCGTTGCCTTTTGGCTTCGGCTCAATCTGGCTAACCTTTCACTATCCGTCCGATTGGTGTCGTCGGTGTGCGGGCTGCTGGTCGCGCTCACGGTCGCCCGCATCGTGGTGGGTATCGTGTTGGCTCCGCGGTTCTCAGCACCCAAGCGCCCGCCCGGGATGAACAGTGCGGTCTATGGAAATAATCTCGCCCAGCAGATCACAAGCACGTTCGATGTCGTGCTGTGCGGGATCGCGTTGGGCGTCCTCGTTGCTGCCGTGATTGTGGGCCGGCGCCGCCGCCGCATGGTGCAACCGCTCCCGCACGGTCAGGCTCTCCCGCCGGCGCAGCGGCCGCGGATCCATCGACCTTCAGCAGGTCCCGACCGGCCCAAGATTTATCGGTCAGCTGACGAGCATTAGCCGCGCAGCGGAGCAAACGCGAAGTCGCGCAATCCTTCCTGTGGCTTGATGACAGCCCGAAAGCCCAGCAGCTCGGCGGCGCGTGCCGGATCCGCGACGATATGGCGCACATCGCCGCTGCGGTATTGCCCGGTGACCACCGGCGGTTGAGCGGAATCTCGAGCCTCGCACAGCATCGTGGCGACCTCCATGATGGAAATCGGCTGCCCTGAGCAGACATTCGCAGCAGTAAAACCGCCGAGCTCTGCCGCCACCGCCGCTATATTGGCCGCCGCCACGTCGTCGACGTGGACGAAGTCGCGCATCTGGCCGCCGTCTTCGAAAACCTTTGGTGACTCGCCTTTTTCCAGTGCTGAGCGGAAGATCGCGGCGACCCCGGAATACGGCGTGTCGCGCGGCATGCCGGGGCCGTAGACGTTGTGGTAGCGCAACGCCACCACCGATCCGCCCGTCGACTCAGACCATGCCAGCGCGTAGTGCTCCTGCGCCGCCTTGCTGGCCGCGTACAGGCTGCGCGGCCGCAGTGCGGCGTCCTCTCGGACCGGCAGCCACATCACCGGCAAACCACAAACGGAGCAGCGGTTGTCGAACATTCCTGCGTCCAGGTCGTCCCGGCGGCGCGGCCGTGCTGCGACCTGTCCGTGCTCCGGACAAGCATGCCAACCCTCGCCGTAAACCACCATCGACGACGCCAGCACCAAACGTTGCACACCGGCATGAAACATCTGCGCCAGCAGCACGGCGGTCCCAAAATCGTTGTGGCTGCCGTACTCCGGAGCGTCAGCGGCATTCACGCCTGCCCCGACCACCGCGGCCTGATGGCACACCAGATCGACACCGTCGAGCAGCGGGGCCAGCGCGTCGGTGTCGCGGATGTCGACATGTCGGCAATCGGGCGGCAATGCCGCATCATCACCGTGCGCCGCGGGCAGCATGGCATCGACGGCGACAACCTCATGACCCGCGGCCCGTAGTGCGGCGCCGACTCGCGACCCGATGAAACCGGCAGCGCCGGTCAGCAGCACTCTCACGGCTGGTCAAACGGCAACTGAGTACCGGTATGCGACAGACACTCAGTACAGGTCCGTTTGGCGGCGACCTGGCCGATCGCCTCGGCGACAAGCTTCTTGAACGGCTCGATGTTCTTCTCGAATTCGCCGACGACGTCGATCAGCTTCACCCCCGTCCCGGCGTCGATGCCGGCATCCAAATCTGTCACCAATGCGATTGCCGCATAGCAGATTTCGAGCTCACGCGCGAGCACCGCCTCGGGGTAGCCGGTCATGTTTATCAGCGTGAATCCGGCGGCGGCGAACCACTGGCTTTCCGCACGGGTGGAAAATCGTGGACCCTCGATGACGACCATGGTGCCGCCGTCGACCACTCCGGGCAGCCCGGCGACCGCCGACCGCAATGTCGGGCAGTAGGGATCGGCGAAGGACACGTGTGCCGCACCGGAGTCGAAGTACGTGTCGGCGCGGCGACGGGTGCGGTCGACCAACTGGTCGGGCACCACGATCGCGCCCGGCTGAAGATCCGGGGTCAGGCTGCCGACCGCGCACGGCGCGAAGACTTGCCGGACCCCCAACGAACGCAGCGCCCACATGTTGGCCCGATACGGGACCTTGTGCGCTGGATACTCGTGGTTGGGGCCGTGGCGGGGCAGAAAGGCCACCTCATGTTCGCCGACAGTGCCGACCGTGACTGGGGCGCTGGGCTGGCCGAACGGGGTGTCCAGATTGACGCTGCGCGCATCTGCGCCGAAGAACGTGTAGAAGCCGCTGCCGCCGATCACTCCGAGCACCCGCCCATTCTCGTCTACGGGCATGGAACGATCGACGGGTGGCCAGTTTTGCGCAATGGATCGCGGGCGCGCGACCGCGGACGCTCCCCAACGCCGTCGCACCGGTAATCGCCGGCACGGGCGCCGCCGCCTGGCTGCACGCCGCCAACTGGTGGAAGGCGCTGCTCGCACTGGCTGTCGCGGTCGCACTGATCATCGGGGTCAACTTCGCCAATGACTACTCCGACGGCATCCGCGGCACTGACGACGTCCGCGCCGGCCCGTTGCGCCTCGTCGGTTCGAAGCTGGCCACACCGCGGTCGGTGCTGGCGGTGGCCGTCGCGAGCATGAGCGTCGGCGCGGCGGCCGGGCTGGCGCTCGCGGTTACCAGCGCGCCGTGGCTGATCCTCGTCGGGGCTTTCTGCATCGCCGGAGCCTGGCTGTACACGGGTGGATCAAAACCGTACGGCTATGCGGGTTTTGGCGAACTCGCGGTATTCGTGTTCTTCGGACTGGTCGCGGTGCTCGGCACCCAGTACACCCAGGCGATGCGGGTGGACTGGGTGGGCGTGGTGCTGGCGGTGACGACGGGAGCGCTGTCGTCGGCGGTGTTGGTGGCCAACAACCTGCGGGATATCCCGACCGACGGACAAACCGGCAAGCGCACGTTGGCGGTGCGCCTGGGCGACAACGGGACTCGCATGCTCTACCAAGGATTGCTGGCGCTCGCGGCGGTCTTAACCCTTGTGCTGACCGCGGCCACACCGTGGTGCGCGGTCGGGCTGGTGGCCACCCCGCTGGCGCTGCGAGCGGCGGCCCCGGTGCGTTCCGGCCGTATGGGCGCCGAGCTGATTCCGGTGCTGCGCGACACCGGGCTGGCGATGCTGGTGTGGTCGATCGCGGTCGCTCTGGCGTTGGTGCTCGCTAGCCTGACGTAGCCGCGAACGTGCGCAGTTGCACGGCTTTTGCGGCGAGTCGCCGTACAAACATGCACGCTCGCGCGGGGGAAGGGTGTGTCCGAGAAGCGGTTTCAGTCGGAGCTTTCGGAATCCGGCGGGGCCTCGCCGCGCAGCCGGGCCCGGAGCTGCTCGCGGTCGCGACGCCGCCGTTCGGTGGCCACCTCGAGACCGGCGGTGGCGCGGCGTCGCAGCGGGCCGAACAACCAGATGCCCAGCGGCATCGCGATGATGAGCGCAAACAACACCGCGACGGTCAGCGGGAACTCGTGTACGCCAAGCAGCCGTCCGATTCCGTAAATCACCGCGGCGAGTACCGCCACCAACGCCAGCCGGGCTACGACGTACAGCACGACACTGACGACAGCACGGCCGACGGAGCTCTCAGCCCTTGACACAATGCGAGCCTAAGACGCCGCGTATATTTGGACAAAGGAGGTGTTGAGTGCTGTATCTGCTCCTCGTCCTCATTCTGGGGACTCTGATCTATGTCGGTTGGCGCGCGGCCCGTTCACAGGTCAACCGCCAGAAGACTCGCGTCATCGGGCCCGACGACGATCCGGAGTTCCTCTGGCGACTAAGCCACGGAGACAAATAGCCCGCGCTAGATCGCTAAATGAAGTGCTCGTTGGATCGGCGCTGATCGCTCGGAAAGCCGTCGGCGACAACGGCCGCCAGTTCGATGAGCGCTTCCCGCGTTTCCCGCTTCAGCCGCTCGAGGCTGATCTCGGCGCCCTCTTCGAGATGCGGATCGAAGGGCACGAGCCGCACCGCGCGGCAGCGCCGCGAGAAGTGATCGACCACCTTTTGCATGTCGACCTTGCCCGAGCGCGGCCGCACCGCGTTGATGACCGCGATCGAATTGCGGACCAGATCCTCGTGGCCATGTGCGTCGAGCCAATCCAACGTCGCTGAAGCGCTGCGCGCGCCGTCGATCGATCCCGAGCTGACCACGATCAGCGCGTCGGCCTTCTCCAGCACCGACGTCATCGCCGAATGCAACAGCCCAGTGCCGCAGTCGGTGAGCACCAGGCCGTAGTACCGCTCCAGGATTTCCAGCGTCCGCGCATAGTCCTCCGCGCTGAACGCCTCGGACATGGCCGGGTCGCTTTCCGAGGCCAGCACCTCCAGGCGGCTCGGCCCCTGCGAGGTGTAGCTGCGAACGTCGCTGTAGCGCTCGATGCCCTCGGAGTCGCGCAGAAGGTGACGCACGGTGGCCGGTGTCTCTAGCGGCACTTTTTGGCTCAGCGTGCCGCGATCGGGGTTGGCGTCTACGGCCACGACCCGGTCTCCGCGAATCGAGGCGAACGTCGCCCCCAAGGTGGCGGTGATGGTGGTCTTACCGACGCCGCCCTTCAGCGACAGCATCGCAATCCGATAGCAGCCCCGCAGCGGCCTATTGACCTGCACGATCAGGTCGTTGTACCGCATGACCCGCGGACTTTCGCCGACGTTGATCAGCTGGCCGGACAATACGTACAGCCAGCGACGCCAGCCCTCCGACGGCGCCGGCTTGACCTGCCGCAACAGCGTGCTGGTGGACAGCTCCGGATACGGCGACGGGTGCACCGCCGGCCGCTGGCCAGTGTCGGTCGCCCCCCGTGGAGGCTGTCCGCCGCGGTAGTAGCCGGTGAAGGCCTGCGACGGCGAATCGACCACCCGCGGCATGCCTTTTTGCCCTGTGGCTGACCACGCCCGCGGCTCGACGCGGGTCGGTGGAGGCTCCACACCCCGTGTCACAGCCTCGCTGAAGCGCCGTTCGGTGCGGAACCCGGCAAACGCCTTGGTCGGCGCCTCGCCGGCCGCCGGCGGCGGTGGCGGCGGCTGCGGCGGCATCTGGCTGGTCGGATAATCTTCGCTCTCGCGTGATACCCCCAGGTTCGCGTTCTGCGTGGGATGGTCAGACACGTGTTCTTTCCCCTTGTTGCAACACTGAAGGTCGCTTGTTGACGAACGGTCCTGTTAGGCGAATCCCCCGATGTCGGCCTAGCCCACTCCAGCATAGGAGTGCAGCCCAACCGTCACCAGGTTGACGAAGAACAGGTTGAACACCATCGCCACAAAACCGACCACGTTGATCCAGGCAGCTTTCCTGTCCCGCCAGCCCGCCGTCGACCGAGCATGCAGGTAAGCGGCGTAGACCACCCACGCTATGAACGCCACCGTCTCCTTGGGATCCCAGCCCCAATACCGCCCCCACGCCTCCTCGGCCCAGATCGCTCCGAAAATCACACCGAAGCCGAACACCGGGAACGCGAAGATCGTGGTGCGGTAGGCGATCCGATCCAGCGTCTGCGCGTCGGGCAGCCGCTGCACCATCCGGGCAAACGCGCCCGGGGTATCCGGCTCGCCCAGCCGCGAGGTCCGCAGCAGGAACAGGATGCTGGTCACTCCCGCCACCAGGAACACCCCCGAGCCCAGGCTGACCACGGAAACGTGGATGGGCAGCCAGTAGGACTGCAAGGCGGGCATCACCGGTGCGGCGTTGGTGTAGAGCCAGCGGCCCGACACCGTCAGCAAAATCAGCACCGGCAACAGCAGGAAAACCCACAGCGGACGGTACTGCGGTCGGCGTAACACGATCGCGCCGGCGGCCAGGCCGCAAAAGCAGGTCAAGTTGATGAACTCGTACATGTTGCCCCACGGCACGCGCACGGTGGCCAGACCGCGAAGCACGATGCAGGCCAGAAGCAGGCCGATCCCGGCGTAGACCAGGATCAGCCCGGCCCGCCCCAGGCGCTCGTCGAATGGCCGGCGCGGGACGTCTTGCACGACGCCCGGCGTCGCACTGTCAGCCACCACAGATCCGGCACTCACCAGCTCTCGCTCGACGCGCCGGGTGCGGGCGTAGGAGAGTTCGACGGCCAGCAGCAGCAAGGCCACCACCAGCACCACGATTGCGGAGGTGAACGCCCAATCCGAATTGCGCGCCAGGTCGATATTGACGTGCGAGGTATTCATTTGACGCTCAACTCTCTCCGGTCTCCTGTGTCGAGGCCGTCCTGCAACCGGCCGACGAGCCGCTCGAATTCGTCGCCCCAGCCGGAGTTGTCCGTCCGCGCCAGGCCGCCTAGCTCGACGTTCACCGTACCGGCACTGCTTTCAGTCAGCCGGACCCATACCCGCCGTCGACGCACCAGCAGCGACACCACCAGCCCGGCCATCATCGTGATCGCGAACACCAGCACCCAGACCTGCCCGGGGTCGTGCGATACCTGCAGGTTGACGAACGGGACCGCGCCGTCGAAACGCACGAGGGTGCCCGCCGCCGGGCCCTGATCGAGCCGCACCTGTTCACCCACGCGCAGGTTGACCCGTTTGGCCCTGGTCAGCCGGTGCTGATCGATCAGACGCGGATCCAGGGTGTAGAGCGACTGCGGTCGACCGCTGTCCAGGCCGGTGTCGCCGGAGTAGATGTCGACGGCGACGGCCGGGGCGTTGAGCGCGGGGAAGCTCGAAGACAACAGGGTGCCCTCGAGCTGCTCGGTCGGCGCGAGCAGACCCTGGATGGCGATCTGATGTTTGCGACGGTCGGCGGCGTCGGGATAGGAGCCGGCCGGCGGATCGATGCGTGCCACGCCGGAAGACAGCAGTGTGCGGGGGTTGTCGGGCCGCCATTGCACGGTCGAGGTGCGGGTCTGCCCGTCGGGGAAGGTCACGGTGAATGTCGGTGCGTAGCCGTGGCCCTGCAAGTACACCCGGTCGCCTTGCACGCGTAACGGATGGTTGACTGCCAACC
>DAIODV010000159.1:6392-8254 GCA_036746615.1 Mycobacterium sp. | reverse complement strand
GCGACTGTTAGAGCCCACCGACGGCCAGTTCCGGATCGGCCGGATCTGCACTGCCCGGCAGGCCCGTCGCCAAGGCGGGCTCCGGCGGTTGCTCGAAGCGGCCCTGGCTGAGGTGGGCGATGCGCCCTGCGTGCTCGACGCGCAACTCGACTGCGTCGAGCTTTTCGGTTCCTTCGGTTTCGTGGTCGACGGGGCAGAGTTCACTGAGGGCGGCGTCCCGCTGGTGCCGGTCAACGAGATCTCAGCGATCGGAGCGCTGGCAGCGCGCAACGCCGCGACCGGCCCGGTCCCGCGCGCGATTACCGCAGTCGGCACGAAGTCTTCGACGTGTTGGAACGACCAATGCGAATATGGCGCCGACAGCCAGTTTTCCAGTGAGATACCGGCCGGCGCGCCGTTCACGCTCGTGCCACGAGGCGCGAGACGATCGGCGCCGCCGGCGCCAGGGGCGTGGAGACGAACTTCGCTTTCATGCCCTTGACCCAGCGTTGGCAGCGTTCGGTGAGCCGGTAGTCGTCGGTCTGCAGGTGTCCGCGGGTGACGAGCACGCCGAGTTGGGCACCCTCGGAACGTAAGTCGCCGGGCGCCGCGACCCGCATGTAGAACGCCTCAGAACCGTCGAGCAGCGTGGCCCAGTCGTTGGCGGGCCGCGCAAATGAGGCGCGACCGTCGTCGTCGATGCGCCATACACCAGTGCGTGGCGTCGCGGTGAAAAGCTCGACATCCGAGGAAGTCTCGTTGATTATCACTTGACTCCAGACTTCATCCTCGCCATAGCCCCGCTCCCAGCGCGCGTTGATCTCATCGATGTCGAGCTCGTACTCCACGCCCATGTACTCGAGCAGGTGAAAGAGGAACAGCGGCATGTCGGCGTACGCCTCGGTCGTCAGATTCGTCATCGGGCTGGCGCCGGAAAGGCGCGGGTTCACTTCGCCGAGGTAGAGCTCGTCGGAGTCCAGATCATGCAGCAGATCCACTTCGAAGTAGCCGCGGTACCCCTCGCGGCTGAGGATCTCGCCCAGCTTTCCCACCATTTCTCGCGCAGCGCGCGTCTGGTGCGGCGGAAGGACCTCGCGCCAGATGTCATTTCCGCACCAACTGCCGCGGTAGGGAGTTAGCTCCGAATAACCGACCAGGCTCGTCATCGCCGGTCCAATCACGGTGCCATGGCGGGTCACGGCGCCCTCGATGCACACCTCGACATTGCGGATGCGCTTCATGACCTTGAATTCCTGCTGCCCGGTCAGGTCAGCGGCATGCTCGTCCCAGTCGCGCTGACCGTGCACGAAAAACGTTCCGCTGCCAGCGTTCCCGTATGGGATCGAGATAACGAGGTCATCTCCCAATTCGGCGCTTTGAGCGAGCGCCAGCAGTTCGTCGTAGGAGCCGGCCCGCCCCATCACATGCGGCACGCTTGGTACGCCCGCCTCGTCGGCCAGGCGCGTCATGACGGTCTTGGAGCCCAGCCGGTTGCGCAGCTCCACCGTGGGGTGCATGACCTCGAGTCCTGCCTGCCGCGCGAGGGCCTGAGTTTCTTCGTCCAGCATCACAAAGCAGGCCTTACCACCGGGCCCTCGGCCCGCGATGAACTCGAGCGTCTCAGGATCGGTCAGGAGGTGGTTGCACACGTCGCCCATCGAGTCGAAATCAAGGCGGTCGCGCCGCCGGGGCACGAACACGCGCGAATGTACGCCCTCAAACGAGTCAAAGTACGTGAGGTAGAAGAAGTTTCGTATCCAGCGGTCAATCCCTAACAGGTTGAACGGGGTCGGCGAGATGAAGTACAGCGGCACTTTATTGGTGTGAAAGAACGCGCGTACGTCCGAGATGCCATTCAGCACGCGTGGTTCGGGCTCAGACCC
>DAIODV010000159.1:0-6292 GCA_036746615.1 Mycobacterium sp. | reverse complement strand
AGAACGCGCGTACGTCCGAGATGCCATTCAGCACGCGTGGTTCGGGCTCAGACCCAGATACCTTCATCCCACAAGTGTGGACCTTAACCGGACGGTTGGGGGTTGATAAGCGCGACCATTGCCTCCACCTCCGCGCGGTCGAGCACTGTTGTTGATCCGTCGGGTAGCCCGAGAACCCGATCCACAGCTACACCTTGGAATTTGAGGCGCGTCACTGCGTCATCGATAGCTGTGCGGCGCGATTTGGCGTCTGTCGAATTCAGCACCTCGACGAGGTGAGTCTGCATGCTCGCGGCGAATCCCTGAATCATGTCGCCAACTCCTTCGGGATCGAAGGTGTCGAATACACCCTCGCGCACGCCTTCGGTGATGACTTCAGTGAGCACCGGCCGAAACAGGTCCTCCCAGATGTTCACGATCCGTTGGAACAGGGCCTGGTTTTCGGGCTTCAGCATGGATGTCATTGCCCCAAGCTGTTCGGGCGCACCCATGCCCATCTTGACTTGGTAACTCGCTGCAAGTCCGGCATTGAGGCGTTCTAGCGCGTTCTTGCCGGGTTGGGCGAAGACGGGACGTAAAACCTCGAACGCTTTGGCGGCGCTGCGCCGAGCCAGCGCGGCCACCAGTGCCTCCTTGGACGGAAAGTAGTGGTAGAAGGCGCCTTTCGACGTACCTGCCACCGCGAGCAGGTCATTGAGACTGACGTTCTCATAACCCCGTTCGAGGAACAGTTCCAGCGCCCGGTCGAGCACTTCGGCCTGCCGAACATCCTTGGGTTTGACGACGCGTGTCATGGCAAACGTAGTTCAGTCGGACTTCTGCACCCAGCCCACATATGCCAGGTACAAACCGCACAGTGCGAGCAGCCCGAAACCAACCCGCACGGCGGCCAAGGCAGGACCCGACGTTTCGGTCGCAGATTTGGCGGCGTCGACGACCGGCTGCGGCATTGCAAGCAACGCGACGCCCCGCAGCAGCAAGAACCAGCCGAACAGCGAGATGATCACGGCCGCGACGCTGCGCCAATACTGGTGGAACGCGACGACGAACAGACCGCAAAAGAACAGCAGCGCGCCGAGTACCCACGGCCACATCGGATCTCTGGCGAAACTTGCCAGCTGATTCCCGATGCTTCCAGCCCTGATGGCCACGATGGCGGGGACTACGGCGATAAACGGTCCGAGCACGCGGGCAAATGAGCGGGTGCGCTGCGATCGATCGGTCGCGGTGACGGGCATGGCACGACTCCTTGGCGAGGTGGCGGCGAAGGGCCGTCCCATCCGCCTTTAGACCACTGGTCTATAGATTAGACCAGTGGTCTATAGAAGATGTCCAGTAAGTCGTTATCGGTTGCGGATCCGGCGGACCGTCAGCGCGACGGTCAACGCCGCGATTCCCGCCAGCGAGATCGCCACCGCTGGCTTCTTGACGAACCCGATCACCCGGGCTTTGGCGTCGTCGGCGAGTCGGCGGGGATTGGCCCGTTCGGCCAGCGAGTCGACAGTCGACGCGAGCTGGTCGCGGGCCTGGTCGATCTCCTGCTTGATGGTGTCAGGATCCCGCTCGGCCACTCTCGTCCTCCCTGTCGTCGGCGCACCAAGACCAGGGTCGGTCTAGGTTGGTGCCTGCCGACCTACCCTAAATCAGCCGGCGCCGATCCCCACGTGCCGGTGAACAGAAAGGCACCTCCGTGACCGAGACCGCACGCCTCGCGCCGGGCGACAAAGCGCCCGCCTTCACCCTGCCTGACGCCGACGGGAAGAAGGTGTCACTGGCCGATTACAAGGGCCGCCGGGTCATCGTCTACTTCTACCCGGCCGCGTCCACGCCTGGCTGCACCAAACAAGCCTGCGACTTTCGCGATAGTCTGGCCGAGCTCAACGGCGCCGGCCTCGACGTCGTCGGCGTCTCCCCCGACAAGCCGGAAAAACTGGCCAAATTCCGTGACGCCGAAGGCCTGACGTTTCCGCTGCTGTCCGACCCCGACCGCAAAGTACTCACCGCTTGGGGCGCCTATGGCCAAAAACAGATGTACGGCAAGACCGTTCAGGGTGTGATTCGCTCGACGTTTGTGGTCGACGAGAAGGGCGAGATCGCCGTCGCGCAGTACAACGTCAAGGCCACCGGGCATGTGGCCAAACTGCGCCGCGACCTGTCCGTCTAAGCCAGGTTGGCCAGTAGCAGCGCCTCGGCCGTCGCGGCGCGTTCCAGCACCCCGAGGTGCAGGCTCTCGTTGACGCTGTGTGCTTGTGTCGCCGGGTCCTCCACTCCCGTAACCAGAATGGCCGCGTGCGGGAATGCTGCCGCGAACTCAGCGATGAACGGGATCGACCCGCCCATCCCCATATCGACCGGATCGGTTCCCCAGGCTTGCCGGAAGGCCGCGCGGGCGGCGTCGTAGACGGGACCGCTGGCGTCGATGGCGTAGGGCTGACCGACGTCGCCGGGCGTGACCGTGACGTGTGCACCCCAAGGAGCGTGCTGCTCGAGATGGGCGCGCAACGCGTCCAGATGCACGGCCGCGTCGCCGCCGGGAGCTACCCGCATACTGACCTTTGCGCGAGCACGCGGGATCAGAGTGTTCGACGATGCGGCAATGGATGTGGTGTCGATGCCGATCACGGTGATCGCCGGCTTGGCCCACAGTCGCTGCGGCGCCGAGCCCGAACCAATCTCGGTAACTCCGTCCAGCAAGCCCGATTCCGCGCGGACCCGCTCGGCGGGGTAATCCACTGCGGCGGCGGTGCTTTCGTGCAGGCCGGCCACCGCGACGTTGCCGTCGTCGTCGTGCAGGCTGGCCAACAGGCGCACGAGTACGGATAGGGCGTCAGGAACAACACCACCCCACAGGCCGGAGTGCAGGCCGTGATCAAGGGTGGCAACCTCGACTATGCAGTCGGCCAGCCCGCGTAGCGACACTGTCAGCGCGGGGACTTCGGTGCTCCAATTGTCCGAATCGGCGATGACAATCACGTCGGCGGCCAGGATCTCACGATGCACGGCCAGCAGACGGCCCAGCGAGGGCGAGCCGATCTCCTCCTCACCCTCGACGAACACCGTCACTCCCACCGGAGGTTGGCTGTTGTGCGCCCGGAACGCCGCCAAATGCGTTGCGATACCTGCCTTATCGTCGGCGCTGCCGCGTCCGTAGAGTCGGCCGTCGCGTTCGGTCGGCTCGAACGGCGGCGACGTCCACTGGGCGGGATCGCCTTCGGGTTGCACGTCGTGGTGGGCGTAGAGCAGCACCGTGGGCGCTCCCGGCGGCGCCGGATGCCGGGCGATGACAGCTGGTGCACCGCCCTCGCTGACGATCCGTACGTCGTCAAAACCTGCCTGCGACAACAGATCCGCTGTGAGTTGAGCGCTGCGCTGCACCTGGTCGCGTCGCGCGGGGTCGGCCCCGACCGATTCGATGCGTATCAGCGCCTCCAGATCACTGCGCACCGACGGCAATACCTCACGGACGCGTTCGACGAGATCGCTCACGAACTCCAGGCTAGTCGGTCTCGATGGGGCGCGAAGGTGCACAGAATGCCAACCATATTCGGCGTGTCGCGTACAAACCCGCACGCTCGCGCTGGGGCGCGCCTAGTCCGTCTCCAGGATGGCGACCGCGGCCGCCGTATCCCCTTCGTGGGTCAGCGACACGTGGATCGTCACGTCGGCCAAATGCTTGGCGATGGCTCCGGTCAGCCGGACCCGCGGTCGGCCCCACATGTCGGTCACCACCTCGATGTCGCGGTGGATGTCTTCGCGAAGCACGGGCCGCTGGGAGAACCGTGACCCGGACCAGGCCTTGATCACCGCTTCCTTGGCCGCCCAGCGCGCCGCTAGGTGGCGTGCCGCCGATGAACTCTTGTCGGAGGCATCTCGCCGTTCACCGGGGGTGAAGGTTTCGGCGAAGACGGTTCCGGGCTGGTCGACCTGCTCAGCGAATTCAGTGATCGAGACAAGGTCGATCCCCACTCCGACAATGCTCATGGGTTGCGAACCTATCGGACTGTCACCGGGGGTGGTTATGACGGTACAAGTCCCCGTCGCCCAACCGCGCTTCCGCATCGAGCAACATCGTCGCTTCCTGCCGTTTCTCAGACACCTCGTGGTCGAAACGACGGTCCGCGGGCCGCTCGTACATCGCGGGGCCCCCGGCGATGGCCGAAGCCAGCCTGCGCTGACCGGCCAACAGCCTCGCGTCGGCCCGGCGCTGGTACTCGGCACGCTGCTCGGTGTCCAGCGCGGCGAGGAAGGCCTGCGGGTGCACCAACGCGACCAAGCCGGACACGTGGCCGAACCCAAGGCTGGTCACCAGCCCGGCCTTCAGCGGGATCTTGCCGCCCAACCGCAACGTGTCGCGGATCCAGACGAAGTGTGCGGAGCCGGCGAGTTCTTCGTCGACGCAATCCAGGCTGCGGTTGGGCGGAATCACCCCGTCACGCAGAATCTGGCACAACCCCATCATCTGGAAGACCGCCGCGCCGCCCTTGGCGTGGCCGGTCAGACTCTTCTGCGACACGATGAACAACGGTGCCCCGGGAGAACGGCCGAGCGAATCAGCCAGCCGCTCATGCAATTCGGTCTCATTGGGGTCGTTGGCCAACGTCGACGTGTCGTGTTTGGAGATCACCGCGACGTCGTCCGCTTCGACACCCAACTTCACCAGCGAGCGCGCCAACGGGGAATCCTTGCCGCCACGGCCCGCGCCCAACGCGCCCAGACCCGGAGCCGGGATCGAGGTGTGCACACCGTCGCCGAACGACTGCGCGAAGGCCACCACGGCCAATACCGGCAATCCCATCTTCACCGCGAGATCCCCGCGGGCCAGCAGGATGGTGCCGCCGCCCTGAGCTTCGACGAAGCCCAGCCGGCGCCGGTCGTTGGGCCGGGAGAACTTCGAGTCCGCGATGCCGCGGCCGCGCATCATGGCGGTGTCGGCGGTGGCCGCCATGTCACCGAACCCGATGATGCCCTCCAGCGTCAGGTCGTCGATGCCACCGGTGACCACCAACTCGGCCTTGCCCAGCCGGATCTTGTCGACGCCCTCCTCGACGGAGACCGCTGCGGTCGCGCACGCCGCCACCGGGTGGATCATTGCGCCGTAGCTGCCGATGTAAGACTGAACCACGTGTGCTGCAACGATATTCGGCAGCACTTCCTGGAAGATGTCGTTGGGCTTGTTACGGCCCAGCAGGTTGCCGTGGTACATCGTCTGCATTGAACTGCCACCGCCCATGCCGGTGCCCATGGTGTTGGCCACCAGGCTTGGGTGCACGTAGCGCATGACTTCGGCCGGGGTGAACCCGGCGCTCAGGAACGCATCGACGGTCGCGACGATGTTCCACACCGCCAGCCGGTCGATCGAGGTCGCCATGTCCGGGCTGACACCCCACACCGTCGGGTCGAAGCCGGTCGGGATTTGCCCCCCGACCATCCGTGACAGGTTGATGTTACGCGGCACCCGAATCTCGGTGCCTGCCTTGCGGATCACCTGCCAGTCGCTGGAGTCGGGCACCGGCCGCACGACGGTGTGCTCGGGGTCGAACTGTGCGAACGCGCGTGCATCGGCCTCACTCGACACTACGAAGCTGAAGTCCTTGTCCAGGAACACGCTCACCAAAAGCGGTGCGGTGTGGTCTGCGCCGATCGCACCGTCGTCGACGAACTCACGGATGCCCACGCGCTCCACCACGGCGTCGTGGTAGCGCTCGACCAGCTCGGCCTCGTCGACCAGATCACCGGATTCGGTGTCATACCAACCGGGTTGGGGGTCGTCCTCCCAGCGGATCAGCCCGGTGGTCCAGGCCAACTCGAGAACACCGGCGGCAGACAGCTCGTTGTCGACCTCCATCTCGTAGCGGGTGCGCGACGAGCCGTACGGGCCGAGTTCGGCGCCGCCGACGATGACCACCAAATCGGCCGGGTCGACGTCGAGGTCGTCCCACGCCGGCGGCGGGGCCGGGGTGAAACCGCGCGGGGGTGACGGCAGCGCGGCGATCGTGCCGTCGCCGTCGGAGTCCTCGGCCCCATCGGCTCCATTGTCCGCGGCCTTCGCCGCAGAGTCTTCGCGTGCCTTGGCGGCCAGTTCGGCCATGTCGAGCTCGACATCGCCGAGCCCGCCGGTCAGGTCCACCTTCATCGGCGCGTGGGCGGCGGCCGCCTTGGACTCGATGTCGCAGAGTCCGAGCAGCATGCCGGCCATCTCATCGGTGGAATACGTTGTGACACCGGCCTCTTCGACGGCAGCGACGATCGCGTCGTTGTGTCCCATCAGCCCGGTGCCGCGGGTCCACCCGAT
>DAIODV010000158.1:0-8301 GCA_036746615.1 Mycobacterium sp. | reverse complement strand
CGCGGGGTGGAGCAGCTCGGTAGCTCGCTGGGCTCATAACCCAGAGGTCGCAGGTTCGAATCCTGTCCCCGCTACTAAATGGAACGGCCCTCGGAGATGTCTCCGGGGGCCGTTCTCATGCGAGATCCGCCAGCGGGTCGTTGGTTCGCACCCCGTGGTAGTAGCCCCATCCGACAACGACGGGCATGAGCACCTTGTTGAACGTCCATGCGGGGAAGCGGACGTTGCGGCCATTGGCGAGGTAGATCTCGAGGCCACCGGGTTGCACACCGAGCACCGAGCCCCATCTGTGCCGGGGAGGGCGATAGGTACGCAGCGGTCGACCGGAGAACGCGGCGCGGACGTTGTGGGCAAGCAAAGTATCGCCTCGGTTTCGCGCCGAGCTGCGAAGCGGATCGGTGGCCGCGACGTCGCCGAGCGCGAACACGTTGGGGTGCCCGGGGACTCGCAGCTCCGGCGTCACACGGACGAAGCCATGTTCATCGAGGAGCTCGCGGGGCAACCAGTCTGTATTGGGGTGTACCTGCCCGACCGCCCAGAGCACCGCGTCGGCAATCGCCGGTGTCTGTCCTGTGGACCATTGCACCGGTTCGCTGGTAATCCGGTCGTAGCCGAAGCCCTGAGGTATCACTGCTCGGTGGCCGGGGTGGAGCCCCACGCGCAGGTCGCGCAGCTGGTGGGCGACCCGGTCCCACGCCCGGGGGTGGTGTTGCAAAAGTGCCCGCGTCCCTGGGAAATACAAGTCCACCCGGATGTCCGCCCACGTGGACGCGATCTGCGCTGCACTGCCGCCGGCCGCGGCGCCGCCGCCGATCACGATGACCGAATCGGCGGCGGCCAGGCGCGCGTGTGTATCGCGGAGACCGGCCTCGATGTCGGCCTGTGATTGAAGGCTCGGCTGGCGCCAGAACCCGTTTGTGACCCCGGTCGAGATCACCAAGGCGTCGCAGTGCTCTGCCACTTCCGACCCGTCGACACGACGGGCGAAGACCGATTGCGTCTGCAGGTCTACTCCGCTCAGCGACGCGTGGACGGTCCGCACCCGGCCTAGGGCACGGAAGCGGTGGAAGGGTATCCAGTTCGCGCGGGCCCACTCGGCGGGGCGGCTGAGCCGCCATCCCAGCTCCTGGCCGCTGACCAAGCCCGGTTTGGCCGAAACTCCGACGACGTCCGCGTGGCGAGCCAATCGGACCGCCGCGAGCACACCGCTATCGCCGAGCCCGGCGATGACGACACGTTTCCGGCGGCGCTTCACGTGGGCTAATCCAGTTGCCAGTTCATGTTTTTGGCGAAGGCGAGCGCGTCGTCGGAGACGGTGCCCAGGGCTTTGCAACGCTTGGTGTACTGATGCACCATGGTCAGGAAGTTGAGCGGGTTGTACGCGTCCTCTTCGTAGCTCCATAGCCCGTCGCCGGCATACCGCAACACGGTCAAGGTCGGGGTCTCGTGGATGCTGCCGTCGCCGGGATCTTTCATGCGGTTGAGGAACTTCCCGATGACCCAGCCCCGATCCGCATCGATGGTGTACCACTCGGTTGGATAGAACGGCATCTCGGAGCCGGGAAAGGCGCTCATTGTCGAGGCGATCCAGTCGCGGATCTGTTCTCTGCCATGCATTTCCCCGTAGGCATGCTCGACGTAGACGGCGTCCTCGGTGAACAGGTCGGCGTAGTGCGACCAGTTCCCGCTCTGGCCGATCTCAACGACGGAGCGGCTGTAGTCGCCAAAAGCGGCGTCGATCTCCGCGCGTGACCACTGCGTCATTTACTCTCTCCCATCTCGAATTGCCTATCGCCGCAACTCCTTACGCGGATGGCGCTTCGACCGCGGTGTGCGTTGCCAGCGGGGGCTCAGCACGGACTGCAGCGCCTCGGCCACCAACACCTCAAGGGGTGGTCGATCATCGTCGACGGCGCGCACCCATTGCTGAAACGCGAAATCAGCGGCGGCAAAGGCCAGGTGCACAAGCAACGCGGGTCTGCGGTCGTGTTCGGGGTCGGTACGCATGCGGGCGGCGGTGAGCTTCACCAACCGGCTCTTGTCCTCGGGAGCCAGCACGCTGACCTTGTCGACCAGCCCTGGGGCGGCCAGGATGGCCGCGCGCCACTGGTCTATTCCGCTGTGCTGAAAGGAACCCGCGCGGGTTTCGATAGCGCGGGCTAGCGCGATGTCGGGTGCCTCTGCGCTGGGGCGCTCCTCGAGCAGCGAGGCGATCGCTTCGCCGGAGCGTCGTACCTCGTCGCAATTCTTCTTTCGTCGTGACGTGGCGGAAGAAAGTACTCGGTGACACGCCGGCGGCGGCGGCGATCTGCTCGGTAGTGACGTTGTCGAACCCGTGAGCGGCGAACAGCTGGAAAGCCGCGCGTCGTATGTCGGTACGGACCCGCGCGCGCTGGCGTTCGCGCAGCGAAACGGGCCTGCCCTGCGTCTGGTCCGTCATGGGTAGTCCTGCATCGATCACGTTATCGCGCAGCAGTTTTCGCGAGCGCAGGGACGGGAATCGTAAACGCCGGTGCGGTGGTGCCGCCATCGACACGAAGGAACACGCCCGTCACCCACGACGACGCTGGCGAGGCCAGATAGACCACGGCCGCGGCGATGTCGCGTGGCGTGCCGATCCGTCGCATCGGGGTGTTCTGCTCGAACTGGGTGCGCAGCGGCTCGTTGCCCATGACGAAATCCATCGCCTGGGTGGCCGTTCCGCCGACACCGATCGCGTTGACGCGCACTCGGGGCGCCAGCTCGGCGGCCAGGTTGCGGGTCATCATGTTCAGCGCGGCTTTGCCGGCCGCGTAGGCGACCATCGAGGTCATCACCATGTCGCCCGAGCGTGACGAGATGTTGACGATGGCGCCGGCGCCGTCAGTGTCGACCATGGCCTGCGCCGCCAGCCGCGACAGCACGAACGGCGCGGTCGCATTGAAGTGCAGTGCCGTGGAGAAGTATTCGGACGAGGTGTCCATCGCGGGCAGGGGAGCGGTCCCGCCGGCGTTGTTGACCAGGATGTCGAGCCGGCCGAACTGCTCCACCGTTGTCCGAACCAGATTGGTGAGGTCGTCTTCGATCATCACGTCGGTGACCACCGCGAGCCCGTTGCGGCCGGTCTGCTCGATCTGGTGCACGGTCTCATCGAGGTCGGCCTTGGTGCGTGCGGCCACCACTACGTCGGCTCCGGCCTCGGCCAGGGCGACGGCGGTGCCGCGCCCGATGCCCGCCCCGCCGCCGGTGACGACGGCGACCTGATCGGTCAGCCGGAAATCGTCGAGGATCATCGCACCGGCCCGGCGAGTTTGGGGGTGGGGCGCCCGACGATCATCGGCAGATCGAGATAGGTCTTGATGCCGGGTGCGGCCGGGCACACATACGGGATCGCGTGCACGCAATGGTTGGCGGTCGCCACGACGCCGGGGTTCTTCTTCAGGCCCTCGGCGATCGAATCCGGTTGCAGGCCTTTGACAATGAGCGCCACATCGGGATCACCGGTGACCTGGATCTCGAAGCGCTCACCGCGCTCACCAAAATTCCACGCCGGATCCAGATGCTCCTCACCCATCAGCCAGTTCACCGCGGCGGTGATCACCGGCTCTCCGCCGACGAGTGCTTGCCAGCGGAAGCGACGGGCCGCCACGGTGCCCGGTTCGATCTTCATGAAGCCCGCGTCGATGGGCGCGGTGGCGACGGCGACCTCCTGAGTCGATGAGAAGGTCGGGTCGCGGAAGCCCAGATAGTCGGCAATCATCCACACCGATGCTTTGAAGCCGCCCTCCAACAGACTGGCCATCGGGCTCTGCGCGGCCTGCTCGGGTGTCATTCCGAAGCCCATGATGTGATGCACTACATCCGGTGCGTTATAGGTACGGATGTCGGAGAATTCTTCGGCCCGCACATGGGTGATCGCGGTCGAGAGCGCCGAGATCATCATCGGGAATTTCTCGGTGATGCCGCCGGGATGTATGCCCGAGCCGTGCAGGGTCACCCCGCCGTCCAGACAGGCTTGTTCGAGGGCTTGTACCTTTGGGTCGGTGCGGTCCGGGTATACCCAGCCGACTGGTGTGACGACGTTTTTTCCTGACTGCAGAATGGCTTTCACCTCATCGGCGTCCGGAATCAGCGGCGCGTAGACCACGCAGTCCGCATCGAGTGCCAACACCTCGTCTTTGCTCGACGTGGCCGCAATACCGAGCGGCTCGCGGCCCACGATCTCCCCGACGTCGCGGCCGTTCTTATCGGCGCTGTGAACCCAGCAGCCAACCAGCTCCAGCTCGCGATGATTCAGCACTGCTTCGATGGCGGCCTTGCCCACACCACCCGTCGCCCACTGAATCACCCTCAACGGCTTGGTGTTTGACTCTTCCACGCCATACCTCCCTGCTTGAGCTAGCAATGCTCGTAATCGGGAGGCTATGGCAAGTTGACAGTAACTGTCAAGAATTTAGCCGCTAATGGAGATCTCTCCGGGGGCCGTTGGGCGCGGGGCGCTCCTAGTGGATGGCGTTGTGGGCCAGATCGATGGCGTACTGACTCACGAAGGTGCCTGCCGGCGGATTTCCTTTGTTGCAGGTGCCGTCGGATTCGCCGGGACGTTTGATCCACAAGTAGGCGTCGGCGTGCGCGCCCGCGGTAGCGGTGGTCGGTGGAGTGCCCAGGCCTCGGCCGTCGGGGTTGCACCAATTGAGCCCCGAATCGGGCGCCGGTCCAGCGCCGTTGCGCGACGTGTCGATCACGTAGTGCGAACCGTTGGTGAGTCCCGAAATCGCTTCCCCATAACCGATTTCGTCTCCGGTGGTGTAGAAGTTCGCCGTGTTGAGGCTGAAACCCCGCGCGCGGGCGATATCGACCTTGTTGAGTCTGGCGGCCATGTCCTCGGCACTATGCCAGCGCAGGTGACCGCCGTCGACGTAGACGGCCGTGCCCGGGTTGCGAGTCAGTGTGTCGACGGCGTAGCGAATCAAGTCGTAGCGTTCTTCGCGCTGGCCAGCCGAGAGGCAGTCGGCCATGGCGAGTGCATCGGGTTCGACGATGACCGCCGCTCGCGAAGAGCCCACACCGGATGCGATGAGGTCGATCCACCCTCGGTAGTCGTCGGCGCTCGCCATGCCACCGGCAGCGAAACTGCCGCAGTCGCGGTGGGGGATTCCGTAAATCGCCAGAACCGGGATGGCGCCGGCGGCAGTCGCGTCGGCGGTGTACTTGCCGACCGTGCCTGCGGAGGCGCCCGGAACGATCCAATACGCCTGTGGGGTGTTGGCGATGGCGGTCAATTCAGGGCTCGGCGGATCGGCATGTTGCGCCGCGCGCATAGCCGCCGAGGTGGGATTGACATAGAAGGGCATGCCGGCCAGCGGGTTGGCGTCATCGACTAACCGCACCGCCGGGGCGTTGGCAAGAAAAACAACGGCCGCAACCGTGAGGAAAGGGGCGATCCACCGCGCGACTGCACCAGCAGCTGAGAACGTCACCCCAGGAAAATTAGTGCATTGAGTGCCAGTCGCTGACGGCAGGTGGTGCCGCCCCTGGCCCTACGTCATCGCCGCGGAGACACCGATCTGCGGATTCGCGCCCGATAAAGGTAGGCCTGCAGGCACAGCAGTGCAACAAGGAGGCCGGCTGTGGTGAGCACAGGCCACATCGGGCGGTGTGCGGAAACCGACTTGGGCGCGACGGTCTCACTTTCTGACTTCGTGAAAGACATTGGCAGCGAGCCGTATTTGAGAACGTTGGCCAGTCGGCCTGCGCTGTCAGCAGTGAAGTCTGTTCCTCCACCGGCGATTTGGATCTTGCCGTCGCGCATTGCCTGCCCGATTTGGGGCGCGCTGATCACCTGGGAGTCCATGGTGAACGCTGTCTGGGTACCGATATGGGCGCCGGTGTATTGCGCCCAGGTTTTTGTTGCTGCGCCGGTGAGCTGCAAGTTGACGACATACCGACGACTCTGGTGATCGAAGCTGGAGCTGGCGTCCTGGATCTGATCGCCACTGATGATTGACGGCGCGAGAACATACACGGCCTTGTGGTCGGCCGAGCACGTGACAAGCGGTAGGTCGGGATCGTCGTTGTCAGCCAAGATGTCTGGGCGATCGCAACGGGTGGCCTGGAATTGCAAGGCCAACAGCTGCAGGGCCACCGATGTGCCCTGCCGCAATTTCTTCTCCTCGGCGATGCGGCGCGCGAGGTCTTGCGGGCTGTCCGGCCGAGTCGGCGCGCCGGCCCGGCCATGTAGTCCCGGTGGCAGAAGAGCTGCAGGCAGTGAGTGGATCACCGGCCGGATGTACAAGTGGCCTGCCTGGCCGAGATCGCGGATAGCGTCAGCATTGTTGCCGGGCACGGTGACGGTCAGCGTGTCACCGGTGGCATCAATTTGTGGGTGGGTAAAGCCGAGACCGGTCAGGCGGGACCGGATGACGTGTTGGGCCTGGGATAGCGCCTCCGGCGCCGGCGGCGAGCCGTCGAAGCTGTGTCCGGTCAATGTGACTCGTGTGCCGCCCCGCCTGTCGATCGCCGATCCGGTTGGCTTGTCCGGGGAGATCAGCAGGATGATCAGCGCCGCGACGGCGAGCACCGTGAGAAATGCCAAGGCGTAACGGGCGGGGTGACGACGTGTGCTCGGCGGCGGCGCCGGATACGGGACCATGTTCATCATTTACCAGACCCGACGTCGTTCGCCGGACACGAATTACGCCGGCGGCGTAGGAGTCATCGAAGCGATGTAGTACGTCTCACGCCCGGTCGGGTAGCCGCCGCCGTCGGTGGCGATGTGAACGTGGTCGTAGTGGTTGGCGGTTTCGTTGCCGTAGTCCGCCGTCCAGCTACCTCCGCCGACGCCCGGATAGATTTTCTGCCGCCAGATCACGTGGTTGATTCCCCATCGCTTGGCATTCGCGAGGGCGTAGCCGGCGATCTGGTTGCCGAGCTCGATGCCGTCAGGCGAGTCGTGGTTCGGGATCATCACGTCGATCGCCAGCCCGCTGGGATGCCATCTCAAGGCGTCCTGCCGGTATCCGCCGATCGTGGTGATCTGCGGGAACAACACGCTGATGGCGCGCGCGGCCCAGATCGTCTTGACCTGTAGCCCGTTTTCGGGCGCGACGCCGGGAGGTAGCACGAACTGGAAGTTCTGCGCGGCCAAGGGCGCGGGTGCTTCCGCCGCCAGCTTGTGCGCTTCCGCGGCGGTGGCGATGTGCGGCCCGTTTGCGGGCGCAGGGCTGGGGGTTACAGACGCCGAGCTCGTCGGCGAAGCCACGGCCGCGGCCGCGGGTGTCCCCGGCGTGGCCTTGACGCAGCACCGAGGCTCGTGGTGTTGGGCGTAGAGCATGCCGGCAGAGACGGCCACCGTTGCCGCGAACGCCAGCCAGCGGCCGCGGCCCTTGGCTAACGGCTCTGCGCTCACGGACAGCACCTTACTGCCCTGTTCGGCGCGGTGTGGCAAATCAGTAAACGACCGGGGAGTAGGCGGCCGAATTGCCGGTGCCGGAGCAGGTCACGTTGACGCTGTAGGTTCCGCCGAGCTGCTGGAAGATGATGGTCACCGGCGCCGAGGGACTGGGCCCGTTCACCGTGGTGTCGGCATCGTAGGGCAGCGCGGGCGTATTCATCACGCCCACCGAGTGGTAGTGGCAGAACTCCGTGGCCCCCATGGGATTGCGCGCATCAACGATCGTCGCGAACAATGCTAGCCCGCCGCCGCCGTAGATAACCTCAAGGCTGCCATCCTGATTCGCGAAGTAGGCCGGGTTGGTGACGGCGTGTGCGCTGCCCGCGCCTGCAAGCAGCATTGTCGGCAGCGACAGTGCGGCGGCCCCGGCGATCGCTGCGGCACGCGATTTGTGAGTGCGGGTGGTGTTCATTCCTCGAGGATAGAACGCAAAGCTCGTCTAAGTATTGGGATTGGGCGGCCTTCTACCAGCTCTTGACGACCTCAGGACAGTGCTGCTACACATGGCGTGCGTGATAAATTTGGGCGATCGCCCAAACCGTTCAGGAATCGAGGTGGGGATGGCAGGCCGGATGGACGGCAAGGTCGCATTCGTGACCGGCGCTGCGCGCGGGCAGGGCAGAAGTCACGCGGTTCGATTGGCGCAAGAGGGTGCCGACATCATCGCCGTCGACATCTGCCGCGGGTTCGAGGCATCACCCGCCGACGGCGCCACGCCCGAAGACCTCGACGAGACGGCCGGCATGGTCAAGAACGCGGGCGGGCGCATCGTGACCGCCGAAGTGGACGTGCGCGATTACGACGCGCTGCGGGCAGCCGTCGACAGCGGTGTCGAACAACTGGGCCGGCTGGACGTCATCATCGCCAAC
>DAIODV010000157.1:0-8378 GCA_036746615.1 Mycobacterium sp. | reverse complement strand
GGCACGCCGCCGTTGACGTTGTAGTGCGACATCTGGTCGCCGACACCGTATGTCGACCAGCCCAACCCCAGCTCGGATAGATCGCCCGTGCCCAGCACGATTCCACCGCGCTGGTTGGCCAGCCGGAACAGATAGTCGGTGCGCAAGCCGGCTTGGACGTTTTCGAACGTGACGTCGTAGACCTTTTCGCCGCGGGAGAACGGGTGATCCATCTCCTTGAGCATCAGCTTCGCGGTCTCGGTGATATCGATCTCGGAGAACGTGACACCAAGTGCCTTGCACAGCTCGACCGCATTGCGTTTGGTGCGGTCCCCGGTCGCAAAGCCGGGCAGCGTGAACGCCAGAATGTCGCTGCGCGGCCGTTGTTCGCGATCCATCGCGCGGGCGGCGACAATCAACGCGTGCGTCGAATCCAGGCCACCAGAAATCCCGATCACGATCTTGGGATAGTTCAACGCCCGCATCCGCTGCTCAAGACCGGCGACCTGAATGTTGTAAGCCTCGTAGCAGTCTTGCTGCAGCCGGTTCGGATCGGCCGGCACGAACGGAAACCGCTCGACCACGCGCCGCAGACCGATATCGCCGGACGGCGGGTCCAGCCGAAACTCGATGCGCCGGAACGAATCCGACAGTCCGCGGTGATGGCGGCGGTTGTCGTCGAACGTCCCCATCCGCAGCCGTTCCGAGCGAAGCAGCTCCACGTCGACGTCGGCGACGCTGCGTCGCTCCCCCTTCGGGAAGCGCTCAGACGTGGCCAGCAGCACGCCGTTCTCCCACACCATGGTCTGGCCGTCCCAGGCCAGGTCGGTCGTCGATTCGCCCTCCCCCGCAGCGGCGTAGACGTAGGCGGCCAGGCACCGCGACGATGCCGAGCGCGCCAGCAGGCACCGGTCTTCCGCGCGGCCGATCGTGATCGGGCTGCCGGACAGGTTGGCGAGCACCGTCGCTCCCGCCAGCGCCGCCTCAGCGCTGGGCGGCACCGGCACAAACATGTCTTCACAAATTTCGACGTGCAGCACGAAGTTCGGCCGGTCGGATGCGGCGAACAACAGATCCGGACCGAACGGCGCTTCCGTCCCGGCGATTCGGATCGTGCCGCGCTCATCGTCACCCGGCGCAATCTGGCGGCGCTCGTAGAACTCCCGATAAGTGGGCAGGTACGACTTGGGCGCCACGCCGAGCACAACACCGCGGTGGATGATCACCGCGGTGTTGTAGATGCGGTGCCGGTAACGCAGCGGCGCCCCGACCACCAGCACAGGCAGCAGATCGCTAGAAGCCGTGACGACGTCCAGCACGGCATCCTCGACGGCGTCGAGCAAGACGTCTTGCAGCAAGATGTCCTCGATGGAATACCCGGACAGCGTCAGCTCGGGGAAAACCGCGAGCGCGACGCCGTCATTGTGGCATTGGCGAGCCAGCCGCAGCACCGACGCGGCGTTAGCCGCAGGGTCGCCGATCGCGGAATGGTGAGTACACGCCGCGACACGGACAAACCCCTGGCTGTAGGCGTTATAAAAGTCCATCGCCCTCCCATTCTCGCCTGACCGGTGTCAACGCTCGACCATCGGGTATCTCCACAGCATGAGCGATACCGCGGTCCTAGTGGTCGACATGATGAATACCTATCGACATCCCGACGCTGAAGTACTGATACCCAATGTCGAGAAAATCATTGGGCCGCTGGCCGAGCTGGTTCAACGCGCGCGTGGATCCGACGACGTGGACCTGGTGTATATCAACGACAACTACGGCGATTTCACCGCCGAGTTCTCCGATATCGTCCGCAATGCCTGCGAGGGCGCGCGGCCCGATCTGGTGGAACCGATCGTGCCGTCCGAGGAAAGCCGGGTGCTGACCAAGGTTCGCCACAGCGCGTTCTACTCGACAGCTCTCGCATATCTGCTTGATCGCCTCGAAACCAAGCGGTTGATCCTCACCGGACAAGTCACCGAGCAGTGCATCCTCTACACCGCGCTGGACGCCTACGTGCGCCACATACCCGTCGTGATCCCAACCGACGCCGTCGCTCACATCGACGCCGACCTTGGCAAGGCGGCACTCACGATGATGGAGCAGAACATGGACGCCGAGTTGACGTCGGCCGCAGACTGCCTGGACTAAGTCCCTCAGGCGCGAGCGTGCACAAAACGCCGCTTCGCTCGGCGTGTCGGTGTACAGGCATGCACACTCGCGAGCAGGTTTACTCTCGAATGGATGACGGCTCACGCGGACTCTCCGGAGCTGATTGCGCTATTGGCCGGCCGCCGTGTCGCGGTCCTGACCGGCGCGGGGATTTCCACCGACTCCGGCATCCCGGATTACCGCGGGCCTGATTCGCCGCCGAGCAATCCGATGACGATCCAGCAGTTCACCTCGGACCCGCAGTTCCGTCAGCGGTATTGGGCGCGTAATCACGTCGGCTGGCGGCACATGGATGAAACTCCGCCCAACGCGGGGCACCGGGCCCTGGCCGTGCTGGAGCGCGACGGCGTTGTGGCCGGTGTCATCACTCAAAACGTTGATCTGTTGCACACCAAGGCCGGCAGCCACAACGTCATCAATCTGCACGGCACCTATGCGCAGGTGATCTGCCTGAACTGCGGCCAGTCGATGAGCCGCGCGACTCTGGGCGAAAAACTTGATGCGCTCAACCCGGGCTTCATCGAACGCGTCGGAGCCGTCGATGGACTGTCGGTTGCCCCGGACGCCGATGCCGTCGTCACCGATACGGCCTGCTTTCGCTACCTGGACTGCCCGTCGTGCGGCGGAATGCTCAAGCCGGACATCGTCTACTTTGGCGAGAGCGTACCTAAAGCTGTTGTCGAACAAGCGTTTTCACTTGTTGACGCTGCCGACGCCCTGCTGGTGGCCGGGTCGTCGTTGACGGTGTTCTCCGGCTACCGGTTCGTGCGCCACGCCGCGGCGCGCGGCATTCCGGTCGCTATCGTCAACCGCGGCCCCACTCGCGGCGATGACCTGGCTACCGTCAAGGTCAACGTCGGCTGCTCGGAGTTGTTGACACTGCTGGCCGAGGAGCTGCCGAATTCAAAAGGTGCACGGCATACTGCGGATGCCGTGGATGAAGTTGCCTGGCACGTAGACGGGTTCACCCGCCTGGATGTCGGGCAGTTGACGGAGTAGCTCACCGAAGATTGCGCGCAGTTGCGCTCTCGCGACGTGCGCCCCGAGACAGAAGTGCACTCCGCCACCGCCGAAACCTACGTGTGGGTTGGGGCTGCGGCTCAAATCCAACCGCTCCGGGTGCTCGAAGACCTCGGTGTCCCAGTTGCCGGACGGATAGAACATCACCACCTTCTCCCCCGCCCGAATGGTTTGACCGCCGATCTCGAAATCCGTTGCCGCAGTGCGGCGGAAGGTCATCACCGGCGACGCCCAGCGAATGAACTCCTCTATCGCTACCCCGATGCGATTGTCGAAATCCTCTAGCAGCCAAGCGCGCTGATCTCCGAAGTCCGTGAGCGCCTTGAGCGCATGAGTGGTGGTCTGCCGCGTGGTGTCGTTAGCAGCCACCGAAAGCAGCACAAAGAACGCGGCAATGTCGGCGTCGGCGAGACGGTCGCCGTCCACCTCGGCGGTGACCAGGCTGCTGAACAGGTCGTCACCCGGATGCTCGCGACGTTCGGCGGCGAGCGCGAAAGCCACCTGATGCACAGTCGTTTGGGCCTCGAATAGCACCTCCATCGGGTGCCGGCCGTTGAGGTAGACCGGGTCCGCCCAAGAGACCATCGCATCGGCGGCATGTTCCACGCGGCGGCGGTCGGCTTCCGGAATGCCCACCATGTCCGACAACGTGCGGATGGGCAGTTCTTTGGCGCAGTGGTCGACGAAGTCGGCGCCGCTGCCGGCAGCGATGAGCTCCTCGACGATGGTCTTGGCGTTGGCCTGAATCGAGTCCTCGATGCGCCTGACCTGCCGCGGTGTGAATGCGGCGCTGACGAGCTTGCGCAGGAAGGTGTGTCGCGGCGGGTCCATCGCCAGGAAAGACTGCGACGCCTCGAGCAGCTCCTCGGGAACGTTCTCGAAGATCACCCCCTTGCCGGACAGGAACACGTCGTTGTTGCGGCTAACCGTGACGATGTCGGCGCGCCGGGTGAGGGCCCAGTAGCCAGGATCATCGGGATCAGGCATCAGCGCATCTTCGACGGGAGGATGCCAGCTCACCGGGCGTTTGGCTCGCAGCTCGGCAAAGGCGCGTTCTCGGTCTTGTGCGGTGGTCGACCAAAACGCCCGCGACGACAGATCGATCGGGTCGTAGGCGCGAGGGGTTGCGGCCGTCGCTGTCATGGTGGGTCCTCCGTCGGCTATGACTGCGGTCACATTGGCAACACCGCCGACCCTAGAACTAGACATAGTGTCTAGTCAAGATGTCAAGGATTCGGTTACGCTCAGAGCCATGCCATCGGTCACCCGCAAGCCGCAAGCCAAACGCCAGGAGAGGCGCGAGCAGATTGAGCGTCGGCTGCTCGACGCCACCGAACGCCTGATGCGTGACGGCGCCAGCTTCACCGAACTGAGCGTGGATCGGCTGTCATCGGAGGCGGGGATGTCGCGGGCCAACTTCTACATCTACTTCGAGGACAAGGGCCACTTGCTGCGCCGGTTAGCCGACCAGGTGTTCACCGATCTGGCCGAGTCCGCCGAGCGGTGGTGGGCAGTAGCGTGGCGACACGATCCCGACGATGTCCGCGCCGGGATGGCCGCGATCATCGCCAGCTACCGGCGTCATCAACCAGTGCTGGTGGCGCTCAACGAGATGGCCGCCTACGACTCCTTGGTCGGCGCGACCTACCGCAATCTGCTGACCGCGATCACCGCACGATTGACCCGGGTAATCGAGGACGGCCAGGCCGACGGCTCAATTCGCCGCGAGCTGCCGGCGGCCACCACGGCCAGTGCGCTCACCTGGATGGTGGAGCGGGTGTGTCAACAGAACCTGCCGGATAACCCACTCACCTACGATGCAGAGCTGGCCGCCACGCTGACTGAAATTGTCTGGGGCGCTTTATATCTGAAACCTATGCCCGCCTAAACGGCGACCAGGTCGTCGGCATGCACCGCGGGCCGGCGCAGCTCCGCGGGCAGCTCCGAGGTCGACCGGCCGATCATGGTGGCCAGCTCAGCGGCGTCGTACGCGACCACGCCGCGGGCCACCAAGGTGGAGTCGGGCCCGTTGAGGTCGACGACGTCGCCGCCGTGAAAACTGCCGGAGAGACTGGTAATACCGGCCGGCAGAAGTGAACGGCGTTGGCTCAGCACGGCGCGCACCGCGCCCGCATCCAGGGTGAGCGCACCCGCCGACTCCGCGGCATAGCGCACCCAAAACCGGCGTGCCGACATGCGATTGGGCCGTGCGGCGAACGCCGTGCCAATGGAAGCGTCCGCCAATGCGGTCGCGGCATCTGCGGCGGCTGCCAGCAGAACCGGCACCCCGGCGTCGGCGGCCAGAAGCGCCGACGACACCTTGGACGCCATGCCGCCGGTGCCCAGGTGACTGCTCTGTCCGGCTACCACGCCGTCCAGGTCGGCCAGCCCGGAAACCTCAGGGATGAAACGTGATTCGCGGAATTTGCGCGGATCGGCATCGTACAGCCCGTCGATATCGCTGAGCAGCACCAGCGCGTCGGCACCGACTAGGTGTGCCACCAACGCCGAGAGCCGGTCGTTATCGCCGAACCGAATTTCGTTGGTGGCAACCGTATCGTTCTCGTTGACGATCGCCACCGCGTGCAACGCCCGCAGCCGGTCCAGGGTGCGCTGGGCGTTGGTGTGTTGCACTCGCATCGAAATGTCATGGGCCGTCAGCAATACCTGCCCGACGCTGCGCTGGTAGCGGGCGAATGCCGCGCTCCAGGCGTTCACCAACGCGACCTGCCCGACGCTGGCCGCCGCCTGTTTGGTGGCCAGGTCGGCGGGCCGCCTGGTCAGCCCGAGCGGCTCGATGCCGGCCGCGATAGCCCCGGAGGACACGATGACGACGTCGGAGCCCGCTTTCATGCGGGCCTCGATGGCGTCGGCGAGTCCCGCCAGCCTCTCGGCGTCGAACACGCCGGTCGGTGTCGTCAACGCGGTGGTACCCACCTTGACGACGACGCTTCGCGCGGTTCGGATAGCCTCGCGCGCCGTGCTCATTTACCCCGCTCCCGACGCTGGCGCCGGGCTGCCTTACGCTCAGCGGCGCCGATGCGGTCGGTGCCCTCTAACCGGGTGTCGGTGCCGCGAGCCGACATCACGGTGTCGGTGCCGGACGGCGTCTGCGGCTCCCAGTCGAAGGTGACCTCACCGATGGTGACCGCGCATCCCGGCCGTGCGCCGAGCCGCACCAGTTCGTCCTCGACGCCCAGCCGGGCCAGCCGGTCACCGAGGTAGCCGACCGCCTCGTCGTTGTCGAAGTTGGTTTGGGCGATCCAGCGTTCGGGCCGCCGGCCGCGGACCACGAACCCGCCCTGCCCGTCGGATTCCACGCTGAATCCGGACTCGTCGATCGGGACCGGACGAATCACCGGCCTTCGTGGCACCAGCACCGGCTGAGCGGCCTCATACTGCGACACCATGTCGGCGAGCGCAAATATCAAGGGCTGCAACCCTTCCCTGCTCACCGTCGACACCAGAAACACCGGCCAACCGCGCGCCGCGATTTCGTCGTAGACGAACTCGGCCAGCTCGCGGGCCTCCGGCACGTCGATCTTGTTGAGCACCACCGCCCGTGGCCGCTCGACGAGATCGCCGAGAGCGGAATCTCCCTGCAGCGTGGGCGTATACGCAGTCAGTTCGGCCTCCAGCGCATCGATGTCGGATACCGGGTCGCGGCCGGGTTCTGCAGTCGCACAATCCACCACGTGTACCAGCACCGCACAGCGTTCGATGTGCCGCAGGAAGTCCAGACCCAGACCGCGGCCCTGCGAAGCACCCGGGATCAGGCCCGGCACGTCGGCGACGGTGAAGGTGCGCTCTCCCGCCGAGACAACACCAAGATTGGGAGCCAGCGTGGTGAAGGGATAGTCGGCGATCTTCGGCTTGGCCGCCGAGATCGTCGACACCAGCGAGGATTTGCCCGACGAGGGGAACCCGATCAGTCCCACGTCGGCGACGGTCTTGAGTTCGAGCGTGAGATCACGGGCTTCGCCCTTTTCGCCGAGCAGTGCGAAACCGGGAGCCTTGCGGGCCCGCGAGGCCAGCGCAGCATTGCCCAGCCCGCCACGACCTCCGGCCGCGGCTTCGAAGCGGGTGCCCGCACCGACCAGATCGGCAAGCAACCGGCCGTCCTCGTCGAGCACGACCGTCCCGTCGGGAACCTTGACTTCCAGATCGACACCGGCCGCGCCATCACGATGACCGCCCATGCCCTGCTTGCCCGAAGCCGCGACGATGTGCGGCCGAAAGTGGAAGTCGAGCAGGGTGTGCACCTGCGGATCGACGACCAGCACGACGCTGCCGCCGCGGCCGCCGTTGCCGCCGTCGGGGCCGCCGAGCGGCTTGAATTTCTCGCGGTGAACCGAGGCGCAGCCGTTACCGCCGGAGCCTGCCCGCGTATGGATGACGACGCGATCGACAAACCGAGGCATCGGAGTTCCTCTTACTGGTCAAGCGTGAAGCCCGCGGGCTTCACACTCGCGACCGCTCAGTCGGTCGTGGCGGAGGCGGTGACGATACTGACCGTCTTGCGTCCCCGCTTGACGCCGAACTGTACGGCGCCGGCCGCCTTGGCGAACAACGTGTCGTCGCCGCCGCGGCCGACGTTGACTCCCGGGTGGAAATGCGTGCCGCGCTGGCGGACGATGATCTCGCCGGCCTTGACGACCTGGCCACCGAACCGCTTCACCCCCAGCCGCTGCGCGGCCGAATCCCGGCCGTTACGCGAGCTGGAAGCGCCCTTTTTGTGTGCCATGTGTGGTCTCCGCTCAGTGTTGTCTGTTCTTCGCCTGACGGCTCATCACTTGATCCCGGTGACCTTCAGGACCGTCAGCTGCTGACGGTGACCCTGACGCTTGTGGTAGCCGGTCTTGTTCTTGAACTTGTGGATACGAATCTTGGGGCCCTTGGTGTGCTCGAGCACCTCACCTGTCACCGCGACCTTGGCCAGCGTCGCGGCGTCGGTGGTTACCGTGGCGCCGTCGACGACCAGGGCGACCGGCAACGACACCTTCGCGCCGGGCTCGGAGTCGAGCTTCTCGACCTTGACGACGTCTCCGACCGCGACTTTGTACTGCTTACCGCCGGTCTTGACGATTGCGTAGGTCGCCATGGTTCCGTCTACCTCTGTTCTAATTCGTGCGGGCGCGCAGCGTGAACGCGCGCGGCTTGTCGGGGGGTGTCAGCCAAAACCGATCAGCGGGCCTGACGACAACTGGTCCAGG
>DAIODV010000156.1:7999-8387 GCA_036746615.1 Mycobacterium sp. | reverse complement strand
GCCAGCTTGTCGCGCAGCTGCGCGCCCAGCGCGCGGTGCGCTTCGCGGTTTTCCGCCGGAGAGGTCATCGGATGCATACCAATTTCGGTTAATGATCACTAACTCGTGATATGTTAGTGGCGATTAACCGAAGTGTCTAGCACGAGTTCCCGCGGGAGGCTGTCATGGCAGTTTCTGCAGCGGCCGGCCGCAACGAACGCAACGGGAACGCCGAGGCGCCGAATCGCCGCAGTCGGCGCAAATCGGACCGCCGCTTGCAACTGCTTTCGGCAGCCGAGCGGCTATTCGCCGAGCGCGGATTCCTCGCGGTACGCCTGGAAGACATCGGCGCCGCAGCCGGGGTCAGCGGCCCCGCCTGAGCTCTAGGCCAGCTTCGTCGAACCGCCCG
>DAIODV010000156.1:5483-7989 GCA_036746615.1 Mycobacterium sp. | reverse complement strand
CGCGGATTTCTGGCGGTGCGGCTGGAAGACATCGGCGCCGTGGCCGGGGTCAGCGGTCCGGCGATCTACCGGCACTTCCCCAACAAGGAATCGCTGCTGGTGGAGCTGTTGGTCGGCATCAGCACCCGTCTACTGGCCGGTGCGCGAGAGGTCACATCCCGCGGGAACGACGCCGCCGCCGCGCTGGACGGCTTGATCGACTTCCACCTCGACTTCGCGTTGGGCGAACCGGATCTCATCCGCATCCAGGACCGCGACCTGGCCCACCTACCGGCTGCAGCCGAACGTCAGGTGCGTCGCGCACAGCGCCAGTACGTGGAGGTCTGGGTGGGTGTGCTGCGCGATCTCGAACCCGGACTTGCCGAGAGCGACGCGCGGCTGATGGCGCACGCGGTATTCGGGCTGCTCAACTCGACTCCACATAGCCTCAAGCCCGCCGAGGGCAAGGCGGTGCGAACCGTGCGGTCGCGGGCAGTGATGCGGGCGATGACGGTCGGCGCCTTGACCGTTGGCGCTTCACGTCCCTGACTCAGCTCAGCCAATGTCCCGGCGGCGGACCTCGTGCTTTAGGTACCCTGCCACCATGAGGGGCGCATGAACGATCCGCGTCGGTCTGAGCACACTCGGTCAGCTCAACCAGGGACCGGACAAACCGAACGAATACGTCAGCCGTATTCGGCGTACGCCGACCCCGCATACAGCGGGCAGTCGTTGTATCCGCCCCCCTACTACCCCGGCACGGCGCCCAATTCGAACGCAACGCACCCGACCGACAAGCTCCCGCGGTACTGGGCGCAGGGTCAGCCTCCGCCGGATCAGTCACCGGAAGAACCCGAACCCGGACGGGCCAAACCACCCCGCTGGCTGTGGATTGCGGCTGGTGCGGCGGTGCTCCTGGTTGCCGCACTGGTCATCGCGCTGGTGATCGCCAACGGCACGGCGAGGAAGCAAACCGAGGTGCCGCCGCTGCCCGCGATGCCGAGTTCACCCAGCCACGCCTCGGCCGCCCCGACGTCGCCGTCGCCGTCCGCCAGCGCATCCGCGCCGAGCAGCAATGAATCCGCGCCGCCGCCCAACGCGGTCGGGATGCAGACCATCGCCTACAACGTCACCGGCGAGGGCCGCGCGATCAGCATCACCTACGTGGACAACGACGGCATGATGCAGACCGAATTCAACGTCGCGTTGCCGTGGAGCAAGGAAATCACCCTGGCGGCGTCGAGCAGCGCGAAGGCCAACATCACGATCATCAATATCGGCCACGACGTGACCTGTACGTTGACCGTGGACGGGGTCGAAGTCAACGAGCACACCGGCGTAGGCCTGACGGTCTGCAATGGATCGAGCTGATTGCGGCTCAAGCTCCCGTCGGGGTGAGGCTTCGGTGCGGGGCATGCACCATCAGCAAGCCCACAAGCCCAACACCCATGACCAGACACAGCCCGCCCATGCCGGCGCGGACGGTGCCGAACACGTCGACAAAGACCGAAAACAACCAGGGCGCCAAGAAAGACACCGCACGTCCGGTCATCGTGTAAAGGCCGAATGCCACGCCTTCCTTGCCATCTCTGGACATCCTGAGCAGCAGCGTGCGTGCCGAAGCTTGCGCCGGCCCGATGAATAGGGCCAGCAGCAGTCCGCAGGTCCAGAACGCCCGGGGACCGGACAGCGCCATCATGATCAGGCACACCGCGATGATGCTGCCAAGCGATGCGACGATCACCGACTTCGATCCGATCCGATCGTCGACTAGGCCGCCGGCTGCCCCTCCAGCCGCCGCCACCACGCTCGCGGCCACCCCGAAGATCAGCACATCGGCCGGCGAGATCCCGTAAACGTTCACACCGAGCACGCCGCCGAAGGTCAATACTCCCGCCAGCCCATCCCGGAAAACGGCGCTGGCCACCACGAAATACACCAGATTGCGATCGCGGCGCCATTCGGCGGTCAGTTCGGTCCATAACTTGCGGTAGCCGCCGATCAGCCCTCCCCTGGGACGGGCGACCTCGCCCCGCGACGGCAGCCGGCGCGCAGTCACCAGCAGCGGCAGTGCGCACACCGACAACCAACCCGCGGCAACCAGCATCGCCATCCGGACATTCATGCCGTCACCAGCGGACACGTGCAGCAGCCCGCGGGTGGCGCCCTTCCCGGAGATGAAACCGAAGTAGACCACCAGCAGCAAACCGACGCTGCCCATGAATCCGGCCGCCAAGCCGAAACCGGAGATCCGGCCGGACGTCTGCGGCGTCGAGAGCTGTCGCAGCATCGCGTTGTACGGGACGCTGGCCAGATCCCCGCACGCCGCGGTCGCCGCGAGGAGTACCAAGCCAGGCCACAGGTACTCCGGGCGCTCGCGGATCAAGCTCATCGCGCACGTCAGCGCCACCGCTAGGCCGGTGAGCAGAGTCAGCGACACGCGCCGCCGACGCGGATCCTCGACCCACACGCCGATCAGCGGCGCCAGTCGGGCGAACACACCCCGGTCGACCTTGAGCGTGGCCAG
>DAIODV010000156.1:0-5473 GCA_036746615.1 Mycobacterium sp. | reverse complement strand
CGATCAGCGGCGCCAGCAGCGCGATGGTCATCCCCGCGACCGCCAGCGCGCGACCCAGCCAACTCGCGGGCGGGGCACCGCCGGGCGACCCCTGGCCGACGCCGCTGGTCAGATAAACCGAGAACACGAACGTCACCACGATCGCGCTCAGTCCGGCAGCACCGGTGTCCCACAGTGCCCACGTCAGCACCCGGGATCGCTCGGAGATGCGCGAACCCGACCCCGGGCTGCTCATGCTGCGACTCTAACGGCTGCCCGGGGACTGTCTACGATTGCCGCATGCCAGTACCCGCGCCCAGCCCCGACGCACGTGCCGTGGTCACCGGAGCCTCCCAGAACATCGGCGAAGCGCTGGCCACCGAATTGGCCGCCCGCGGCCACAGCCTGATCATCACCGCGCGGCGCGACGACGTCCTCACCAGCCTTGCCAGCCGGCTGACCGAGAAATATGGGGTCGCCGTCGAAGTACGCCCGGCTGATCTCGCCGACGTGGAGGATCGCGCGAAACTGGTCGACGAGTTGGCAACCCGCAACATCTCGATCCTGTGCGCCAACGCGGGCACTGCCACCTTTGGTGCGGTCTCCACGCTCGACCCTGCGGTGGAAAGAGCGCAAGTACAGCTGAATGCCATCGCCGTGCACGATCTCGTGCTGGCGGTGCTGCCGGGGATGGTCGAGCGAAAGGCCGGGGGCATCCTGATTTCCGGTTCGGCAGCAGGGAATTCACCGATCCCCTACAACGCGACCTATGCCGCGAGCAAAGCGTTCGTCAACACGTTCAGCGAATCATTGCGCGGGGAACTGCGGAAGTCCGGTGTGCACGTCACGCTGCTCGCGCCCGGGCCGGTACGCACCGAGCTGCCCGACCCGGCCGAAGCGTCGATCGTCGAGAAGCTGGTGCCCGACTTTCTGTGGATCTCCACTGAGCACACTGCGCGCGCCTCGCTAAATGCGTTGGCGCGCAATAAGATGCGCGTTGTGCCCGGCTTGACGTCGAAGGCCATGTCGCTGGCAAGCGGGTACGCGCCACGCGCCATCGTCGCTCCCATTGTCGGAAGCTTCTACAAAAAGCTCGGCGGCTGACCTATCGGCGGCGACGCCCGCTGCCGCCGAACATACTGCGGATGAGCTCAGTACCAACCGCTCTGAGAAACGTCTGGAAGCCACGGCTGTTCACGAAGCGCTTGAACCACCCTGGTTTCTTCGCGGGCGCGGGTGCCGACTTCGAACCCGCTTCGGCGGGCTGATCGGCTGCAGCGGCCTGCGCTTTGCGGGCTTGGAGTTTCTCGTATGCGGATTCCCGGTCGACCGTTTGGCTGTATGTGGCGTGCAGCGGGCTGGCCTCGGCCGCCTTATGGATCTCGCTGTCGCCGATGGCAGCCATAAGCGACCGCGGCGAACGCAGCCTGGTCCACGCCACCGGGGTCGGCGCGCCGCGCTCCGACAACACGGTGACCACAGCTTCACCGATGCCCAGCGACGTCAACGCCGAAGCCAGGTCGTAGACATCGGTTTTCGGATAGGTGCGGACGGTCTTGGTCAACGCCTTCTGGTCATCTGGAGTAAACGCACGCAGCGCGTGCTGGATGCGCGCACCCAACTGCGACAGCACCTCGTTGTGCACATCAGTAGGCAACTGGGTGCAGAAGAACACGCCGACGCCCCTGGAACGGATCAGCTTGACGGTCTGCTCGACCTGCTCCAGAAACGCCTTGGACGCATCGGTGAACAGCAGATGCGCCTCGTCGAAGAAGAAAACCAGCTTGGGTTTGTCGACGTCACCGATCTCCGGCAGGGATTTGAACAGATCGGACAGCACCCACATCAAGAAGGTGGAGAACAGCACCGGGCGCGCAGCCTGGTCGCCGAGTTCCAGCAGCGAGATGACCCCATGACCCTTGTCATCAAAACGCAAGAGGTCCTTGGGCTTTAGCTCGGGCTCGCCGAAAAACGTGTCGGCGCCTTCGGCCTCCAGATTGACCAGCGCACGGAGAATCACACCTGCGGTTGTGGCTGAAACACCGCCAAGCGACTTCAGCTCCGCCTTGCCCTGGTCACTGGTGAGGAAGCTGATCACCTCCCGCAGATCTTTCAGATCCAACAGCTCGTAGTTCTGCTGTTCTGCCCAGTGAAAGATCAGGCCCAGCGTCGACTCTTGGGTAGCGTTGAGCCCCAACACTTTTGACAGCAGGATCGGTCCAAAGCTAGCGATGGTAGCCCGCACCGGAACGCCGATCCCTTTGGTGCCCAGCGACAAGAAGTCCACCGGGAAGGCGCTCGCCTCCCACGTCTCGCCGGTTTCCTTGGCGCGCGCGGTGATCTTGTCGCTGCCTTGTCCGGGCCGCGACAGGCCGGACAGGTCGCCCTTGACGTCAGCCATCAGCACCGGCACGCCCGCGGCAGAGAGTTGTTCGGCGATCAGCTGCAGCGTCTTGGTCTTGCCGGTGCCGGTGGCGCCGGCCACCAAACCGTGGCGGTTGATGGTGGACAGCGGGATGCGGATTTGCGCGCCTGGGTCGGTCGCGCCGTCGACGACGACGGTGCCCAGCTCCAAGGCCTGGCCCTCAACGGCGTAGCCGGCCGCGATCTGCTGCGCTGGAGCGGTTGCCGATGCGCTGCGCGGTGTCGACTCGGAGCTCATCGTGACGTCTGCCTCTCACTAGTGCCGCCAACGCACGACCTTACTTGTTGATGCGCCTCAGCGGGGTGGCTGCAGGTCTGGGGGTGAACTTTGCCTACTGTGAACGCTGTGCGGGACGAACTGGTGTGGATCGACTGCGAAATGACCGGGCTGGATCTGCGCGCAGACAAGTTGATCGAAATCGCTGTCTTGGTGACTGACGCAGAGCTGAACGTTCTCGGCGATGGGATTGACGTAGTGATCCACGCCGACGAGGCGGCACTGTCATCGATGATCCCTGTGGTCACCGAAATGCACACCCGCTCCGGGCTGATCGAGGAGGTGCGCGCATCCACGGTGGATGTGGCGACCGCGGAGACGATGGTGCTTGACTACATCCGCCAACACGTCAAACAAGCCAAAACGGCGCCACTGGCCGGTAACTCGATCGCTACCGACCGCGGATTCATCGCCCGTGACATGCCTGCCCTCGACACGTACCTGCACTACCGGATGATCGATGTGAGCTCGATCAAAGAACTGTGCCGGCGCTGGTACCCGCGCATCTACTACGGCCAGCCGGCCAAGGGCCTTGCGCACCGCGCGCTGGCCGACATTCACGAATCCATCCGCGAATTGCAGTACTACCGGCGCACCGCGTTCGTGCCGCCACCAGGGCCTGCCACCAGCGATATTGCCGCGATAGCCGTCGAGCTGGGCGGTGAACCGCCCGCGCCGGAAGTAATCGATTCGGCTGCCGAAGACTCTAACCGCTAGTATCGACGTCGCTGCCTGTTCACTTATGGCGGCGATGGTGGCTGTAGTTCAGCTGGTAGAGCACCAGGTTGTGATCCTGGGTGTCGCGGGTTCGAGTCCCGTCAGCCACCCCACTGGTCAGAGGGTGTTGTCGCCCTCTGGCTTTCTTTTTTTCCGGGGCCGCATTCAGAGAAAGCGCCGAGGCGGTTCGGGCGCTTCGGGCTCAACTCCCGGGAGCCGCGGCCGTTTGAAGAAGCACGCGGCCGTAAATGGTTTGTTCGCGTCCATCACGAAGTTCACCATCTCCCACGCTTGTTCGCCCAGCGCGTTCGCTTTGCGCATCATTTCGTTCATGGCATCGTCGCCCGTCGAAAAGAACCACTTGTACTCCCACAGCGGCCAATCGGGCTCGGTCATCGGCTCTCCTCCCTGCCTCGGGCCTCGGGGCCGCTGGCGTTACGCCTTAGCGTTGCCGGCGTGCCACTGCTCCCACGGAATGTTCCAGTCGCCAAGACCTTCCGTCCCCGACAGTGGCGGCCCGAGGGTGTTCTGCACTTCCACAATGTCGCCACGCTTGGTGTGCTCGAAGAACCACTGCGCGTTGCTAGGACTGACATTCAGGCAGCCGTGGCTGGTGTTGGTGTGGCCCTGAGCCCCCACGGACCACGGCGCCGAGTGCACGAAGACACCGCTGTAAGACATTTGGGTGGCGTAGTCCACCTCGGTGCGATAGCCGTTGGGTGAGTTGACTGGCACGCCATAGGTAGACGAGTCCATGATCATGTGGGCGAAGCGCTCACCGAGTATGTAGATGCCGCTGGCGGTCGGCGTGCTGTCCTTGCCCATCGAGGTCGGCATGGTCTTGACCACTTCGCCGTTGACCCGCACCGTCACCATCTTGGTGTTGTCGTCGGCGGTGGCGATGACCTCATCGCCGATGGTGAAGTGGGTGTGCAGGTTGTCCTCGCCGAAAACCCCGTCACCAAGATCGACACCGTAGGTGTTGACCGCGACGTTCACTGTCGTGCCTGGCTTCCAGAAATGCTCAGGGCGCCAACGCACTTCGCGGTTGGTCAGCCAGTAGAAGGCACCTTCGACAGGCGGATCGGTGGTCACCACGATCGCCTTCTCGGCCGCAGCGCGGTTGGCGATGTTCTCGTCGAACCGGATTGCCACCGGCTCGCCGACGCCCACCACCTCGCCGTCGTGCGGCATGGCGTACGGCATCGTCAGGTCCTGCGGCGACTGGGTCTGGAACGCGATCTGTCGGGTGGCCACGCCACCCAACCCACGCGCTTTGGCGGTCAGTGTGTAGCTCCGGTTGTAGCCCAGCTGTTCGGTGGTCGACCAGCGCACGCCATCGGGGCTCAGCTGGCCGCTCAGCGAGTGTCCGTTCTCGTTGACGATCTCGACGGAGGCCACCACACCGTCGTCGGCGCTCACCGTTACCGGGCTGTCCACCGCAACGCCGACGGCGCCATCGGTCACCGAAGCACTGATCTTGGGGACGAGCAGGTCACTAAACGGCGTGGCCTTGTCCATGATCGCCTTGGGCGGCGGCGTCCCACCGCCACCGCTGCAGGCCCCCGAGCCGAAAACGGCAAGCGGAACCATCAGCGCGGCCACCCATTGGCGGCAGCGGCGCCGGCGCATCATCATGCGACCTACCACCTACGTTGCTCCCCCTCAAACCCGTATTACTGGCGAGTATTCTAGGGGGTAGATGACTGTTAACCGCGACCAGCGGCCAATCTCGCTCTTGGCGATTTCACCCGCTGACGGAATGGCTGTTATTGTCGCAAACGCGGTCCAGCAGGATCCAGGCGCCGTTAGCTCAGTTGGTAGAGCAGCTGACTCTTAATCAGCGGGTCCGGGGTTCGAAACCCTGACGGCGCACTTCAATCGCACGCCACAATCTGCAGGCGGCGGGCGCATGCTACGTCTGCGAATCCGCCGGGACCGCTTGCCGCGGCTGATACAACAGTGCACGAACCAGCGGGCGCGGCCCGACGGACCGAAGCATCTGGCTGGCCGGGCGGACCCGTACCCGCTTCGGCCACCAGAACCAGCGTCCCATCACCGTCATGATCGACGGCG
>DAIODV010000155.1:0-8474 GCA_036746615.1 Mycobacterium sp. | reverse complement strand
GACGAAATGATCGACGAGGCCAGCCGCAAGATGGCCCTGGTGATCGCCGCTAAAGGGCGCGCAGCGGGGATGCAGCGTCAGTCGGGGCCGTTCGTTCCGCCGTCTTGATCACGTCAAGGTCGGGGACGGGGGGTTGACCATCGACGCTGTGACTGCGATCGCCACCAATGCCAGCAGTACCAGCGCAATCCCGCCGATCACAATTCCGGCGATGGCAAACCCGCGGCCCTGCTGATTGGTCTGCTTGATCTGGTTGAGGCCCACGACCCCGAGCACGATGCCGACGATCGGAATGAGAACTCCCAGCCAGCAGAAGATCGTCAGCGGAAGCCCGAGCACCAGACCCACGACCGAGGTAACCAGCGATCCGATTGCCATTCCATTGGTCTCGTGCGAACGAGATTGATACGGGTGATAGGGGTCGTATGCAGCGGGATATCCCGGTGGGCCGCCGTACCCGCCGCGGTTGTACGCCGGCGGCGGATAAGGCGCGCCATACTGCGGTGGGGGCGGCGGGTATGACGGAACGCCGTAAGGCTGGGCCGCGGGATACCCAGGTGGCCCGTAACCGCTTGGCGGCGGCTGGCTTGGGGCCGGATATTCCGCAGGCGGCGGGTCCCACGGCGGAACCGGCCCAGGCTGCGGCGGATAGCGCGGAGGCTGCGGCTGGCCGGGCGGTTGTTCCGCGTATGCGGGCGGGGTGAAATCGTGCCCGAACGGGGGTGTCTGCGGGTCGTGCGAAGGCTGCTTTGCTTCGTCGTGGGCTTCCTCGCCGAAGTTGCCGCCCTGAAATGTCATGTTGTCAACCTAGCGTGACGGCATTCTGGAAACCGTTTACGCAGGTGGCCGACCCGCCGCGACGCCGGAGGTGCTCAATCCGCTCGGCGGGGGACAATGAGACCATGACCAGTCCCTTCCAACCCGGACAGGTTCCCGGTGCCGCACCCGGCACCCCGGCCGCGAGCCGGCGTGCCCCTGGATTACCGACGCCGCCGAAAGGCTGGCCCGTCGGCTCTTACCCCACCTACGCGGAAGCGCAGCGCGCCGTCGACTACCTGTCCGAGCAGGAGTTTCCCGTGCAACAGGTGACGATCGTCGGCGTCGACCTGATGCAGGTCGAACGGGTCACCGGGCGCTTGACCTGGCCGAAAGTGCTCGGCGGCGGCGTGCTCACCGGCGCCTGGCTGGGTCTTTTCATCGGCTTGGTATTGGGCTTCTTCAGCCCTAACCCGTGGGCGGCTTTGATGACCGGCCTGGTCGCCGGGGTGTTCTTCGGCTTGATCACCTCTGCGGTCCCGTATGCGATGGCGCGCGGTACCCGGGATTTCAGTTCCACGCTGCAATTGGTCGCCGGCCGCTACGACGTGCTCTGCGACCCGCAAAACGCGGAGCGGGCCCGCGATCTACTGGCCCGCTTGGCAATCTGACCCGCCTGCCTCTACGGTCTGCCGCGAGGCAATCGACGACCGGAAGATGGGATGTGGCGATCGCAAGCGCAGTCCGGCTGAGCGCGGCCGCACTGGCGACCCTGTCCACCGCGTCGGTGATATCGGCATGCGGCGCTGGCGATAGCGGACGGGTCATCAGCTTCTACACGCCGGCCAGCGGCGCCGCGACGTTCGCTGCGGTGGCTAAGCGTTGCACCCAGCAACTCGGCGGAGGGTTCACCATCCGGCAGTTCAGCTTGCCCCGATCGTCTGACGACCAGCGGCTGCAACTGGCTCGCCGGCTGAGCGCCAACGACCGCACCGTGGATGTCATGGCGCTGGACGTGATCTGGACGGCGGAGTTCGCCGAGGCGGGCTGGGCGTTGCCGCTGTCGGATGATCCGGCCGGCCGCGCCGAGGCCGACGCCACCACCGACACCCTGCCCGGGCCGCTTGCCACCGCCACCTGGAAACACAAGCACTACGCCGCGCCGCTGACCACCAATACCGAATTGCTTTGGTACCGGCCTGATTTGATGGACAAACCGCCGGCAACGTGGAACGCAATGGTCGACGAGGCGACCCGGTTGCACGCCGCAGGCAAACCCAGCTGGATCGGCGTCCAAGCCAGCCAGGGCGAGGGTTTGGTGGTGTGGTTCAACACCCTGCTGGAAAGCGCGGGCGGCCGGGTGCTCACCGACGACGGCCATAAAGTCACGCTGACCGATACACCGGCACACCGTGCCGCGACCGTCAGCGCTCTGCGGATCCTCAAGTCGGTGGCCACCGCGCCCGGTGCCGACCCGTCGATCACCCGAAGCGACGCGGGCACATCGCGGTTGGCGTTCGAGCAGGGCAAGTCCGCGTTGGAGGTCAACTGGCCGTATGCGCTGGCGTCGATGCTGGAGAACGCGGTGAAAGGCGGCGTGACCTTTCTGCCGCTCAACCGCCGTCCCGACCTTGCGGGTGCCATCAACAACATCGGCGCATTCGTACCGACCGACCAACAGTTCCGCGCGGCCTACGACGCCAGCAAAAAGGTGTTCGGATTTGCTCCGTATCCCGGTGTGCACCCCGGCCAGCCGGCGAAGGTGACGATCGGCGGACTGAACCTGGCGGTGGCTCGCACGACGCGTCACAAAGCCGAGGCCTACCAAGCGATCAGGTGCCTGCGCGACGTGCGCAACGAAAAGTACATCGCGCTTCACGGCGGCCTGCCTGCGGCGCGGACCTCGCTGTACTCCGACCCGCAATTCCAGGCGAAGTTCCCGATGTACAACATCATTCGCCAACAACTCACCAACGCCGCCGCGCGGATCGCGACCCCGGTCTACGAGGCGGTGTCCACTCGGATATCAGCGACGCTGAGCCCGATCAACCAAATCGATCCGGACAAGACAGCTGACACGCTGGCCGTGCAGGTGCAAAAGGCGGTCGATGGCCGGGGGCTGCTGCCGTGAGCGCCCCGGAGCGGCGACTGGCCTACGTCCTCGTCACGCCCGCGGCGATAGTCATGCTGGCTGTCACCGCTTATCCGATCGGGTACGCGATTTGGCTGAGCCTGCAGCGCAACAACCTGACCACGCCCAACGACACCAAGTTCATCGGGCTCGCCAACTACCAAACGATCTTGACCGACCGGTATTGGTGGACGGCACTTGCGGTGACGCTGGCGATCTCGGTGGTTTCGGTGTCGATCGAATTCGTGTTGGGCTTGGCGCTGGCATTGGTGATGCACCGCACGCTGATCGGCAAGGGCCCGGTGCGCACCGCGGTGCTCATCCCGTACGGCATCGTCACGGTGGTCGCGTCCTACAGCTGGTACTACGCCTGGACCCCGGGCACCGGCTATCTGGCCAACCTGCTACCGCAAGCGAGTGCGCCGCTGACTCACCAGATTCCGTCGCTGGGCATTGTAGTTCTCGCCGAAGTGTGGAAGACGACGCCGTTTATGGCGTTGCTGCTTCTGGCCGGTTTGGCGCTGGTGCCCAGCGACTTGCTGAAGGCGGCGCAGGTCGACGGCGCCGGCGCGTGGCGCCGGCTGATAAAGGTCACCTTGCCGCTGATCAAACCGGCGATCCTGGTGGCGCTGCTGTTCCGCACGTTGGATGCTTTTCGGATTTTCGACAACATCTACGTGCTCACCGGTGGCGTCGGCAACACTGCATCGGTGTCGATCCTTGGTTACGACAACCTGTTCAAAGGCTTCAATGTCGGTCTCGGGTCGGCGATTTCGGTGCTGATCTTCGGATGCGTCACGCTCATCGCGTTCATGTTCATCAAGTTGTTCGGTGCGTCGGCTCCGGGCGTCGACGGCGATAGGGGCTGAGCCGTGACCGAACGCGTGGGTGTCCGGCGGGCGGCCAGCTGGCTGATCGTCGACACTTTGGTGCTGGCCTATGCGCTGATCCCGGTGTTATGGATTCTGTCCCTGTCGCTCAAGCCAACATCAACGGTCAAGGACGGCAAGCTAATTCCGTCGGCCGTGACCTTCGACAACTACCGCGGAATCTTTCGGGGCAACTTCTTCAGCTCGGCTCTGATCAACTCCGTCGGAATCGGCTTGCTCACCACGGCGATCGCGGTGGTGGTCGGCGCGCTCGCGGCATATGCGGTGGCGCGGTTGGCCTTTCCCGGAAAGCGGTTGTTGATCGGCGCGGTGCTGATGATTTCGATGTTCCCGGCGATTTCCCTGGTCACCCCGCTGTTCGATATCGAGCGGCGAATCGGGCTGTTCGATACCTGGCCCGGGCTGATCATTCCCTACATCGCGTTCGCCCTCCCGCTGGCGATTTACACGCTGTCGGCGTTCTTCCGCGAGATCCCGTGGGATCTGGAAAAGGCCGCCAAAATGGACGGCGCCACACCCGGGCAGGCATTCCGCAAGGTCATCGTCCCGCTGGCAGCACCAGGAGTCGTGACCGCCGCGATTCTGGTGTTCATCTTCGCCTGGAACGATCTGTTGCTGGCATTGTCGTTGACCGCAACCAAGGCTGCGATCACCGCGCCGGTGGCAATCGCCAACTTCACCGGCAGTTCGCAATTCGAGGAGCCAACCGGATCGATCGCGGCAGGCGCGATGGTGATCACGGTCCCGATTATCGTTTTTGTTCTAGTCTTCCAACGACGAATAGTTGCTGGGTTGACCTCTGGCGCTGTGAAGGGATAGCTCGATGGCCGAGATTGTGTTGGACAGGGTGACCAAGAGTTACCCCGACGGCGCGCTGGCCGTGAACGAACTGTCCATCACGATCGCCGAAGGCGAATTCATCATCTTGGTCGGGCCCTCTGGCTGTGGAAAATCCACGACGCTGAATATGATTGCGGGACTGGAAGATATCTCGTCGGGGGAGTTGCGCATCGGCGGAGAGCGAGTAAACGAGAAGGCGCCGAAAGACCGCGATATCGCGATGGTGTTTCAGTCGTATGCGCTTTATCCACATATGACCGTGCGACAGAACATCGCATTCCCGCTCACGCTTGCCAAGCTGAAGAAGGCGGAGATCGCAGACAAGGTCGAGGACACCGCGCGCATCCTCGACTTGACCGACGTTCTGGACCGCAAGCCCTCGCAACTGTCCGGCGGCCAACGGCAGCGGGTGGCGATGGGCAGGGCAATTGTGCGTCACCCCAAGGCCTTTTTGATGGATGAGCCGCTGTCGAACCTCGATGCCAAGTTGCGGGTTCAGATGCGCGGCGAGATCGCGCGGCTGCAGCGGCGGTTGGGCACCACGACCGTCTACGTGACCCACGACCAAACCGAAGCCATGACGCTCGGTGACCGGGTGGTAGTCATGCGCGGCGGGGTTGCGCAGCAGATCGGCACGCCCGACGAGCTTTACGAGCGGCCCGCCAATTTGTTTGTCGCCGGCTTCATCGGTTCGCCGGCAATGAACTTCTTTCCCGGCGCGCTGACGGCGACCGGGTTGAACTTGCCGTTCGGCGAGGTGACCCTTACCCAGCCCGTCCACGACGTGCTCGCGCAGCACAAGGCGCCGGAGAAGGTCATCGTGGGTGTGCGTCCCGAACATCTGCACGATGCCGCGTTGATCGACGGCTACCAACGCATCAGCGCACTGACCTTCGAGGTCAACGTCGACATGGTCGAGTCGCTCGGCGCCGACAAATACGTCTACTTCACCACCGAGGGTTGCGTTGTTCACTCCGACCAGCTCTCCGAGCTCGATGGCGAATCCGGGGGAGAAGAGCATGAATTCGTGGCCAGAGTGCCCGCCGCTTCGAAAGCGGCAAAAGGAAAGACACTCGAATTGGCCTTCGACCCGGTGAAAGTCGCGGTTTTCGACGCCGACACCGGCATCAACCTGACTGTTCCACCACCGCCTGAAGAGCAGTGAGCCAGACGCTGGCAACCGTGCGGGCACATGTGTGTGCTCAATTCGCCGACACCGAGCCCGATGTGGCGAGCGTGACGTTTCTCGGCGCCGAGCCAATCGAGGTGTTGCGCTTTCGTCGACGCGCGGATGACGTCGTGCGTTACGTGTCGGTGGGTTGTTCGCGGCGACCCATGACCGATCCCACGGCCATGGTTGCCGATCCGGAGCGTGGGCCGCGCGCCGAAGTCGTTCTACGGCTACGTAATCCAGGTCCGATCACCCGGCTGGCACATAGCTTGGCGATTGTGGCAGCAACGCCTGCGGTCGACGGAGTGGTGCTGGCCGAAGACGCGTTGATCGATCTCGGCTCGCCGCTATGGGACAACCCATCTGGTCCGGCACCGTTTACCGCGATGCTGTTGGGCACCAGCGACATTCCCGACCTGCCGCTGGGCCCACCGCGTGACCCGGTGCGCTTTCTGTCCGCCACGCCGATCACCGCGACCGAGGCCGCCTGGGTGCGGCTGCGGGGAGCCGAGGCGATGCGCGACGCCTGGCGAACCGACGGGGTGGATGTGCTGGATGCTAATCGCCCTGCTGCACAGCCGAACTGACGCTAGAGCCAGTCTCTGCGGCGGAAGTTGCGGTAGAGCAGCACGCAGATGATCACCAACAGGGCGAGCACCGTCGGATAGCCCCAGTGCCATTTGAGTCCGGGCATGTACTCGAAGTTCATTCCGTAAATGCCGGCGATCATCGTGGGCACGGCCAGCAGACCCGCCCACGCCGATATCTTGCGCATATCGGTGTTCTGCTGCATCTCGACGCGCGCCAGCGCCGCCTGCACCAGCGAGCTGAGGTTCTCGTCGTAGCTGGCGATCTGGTCGGCAGCATGGGTGTGGTGGTCGCCGACGTCGCGCAGATAGCGTCGGACCTCTTTGGAGATCAGGTCCTTGTGCTCGGTCTGCAACCGCGCGAACGGGACCGAGAGCGGGTTGACGGACCTGCGTAACTCGACGACTTCGCGCTTGATCTGATAGATCGGCTCGATATCGGTCCGGGAACCCGGCGCGAATGCGACCTCTTCAATGGCGTCGATGTCGACGGCCATCAGGTCGGTCACCGCGAGGTAGTGGTCGACCACCGAATCGGCGATGGCGTGCATCACCGCAAACGGGCCCAGCTGCATGTGCTGGGGGTCGGCGTCCATCCGCCTGCGCACGTCGGTCAACCGACCATGCTCGCCGTGCCGCACGGTCACCACGAAATCCCCGTTGACGAAGATCATGATCTCGCCGGTCTCGACGACTTCGCGAGACAGCACCAACGAATCGTGCGGAACGTACTTGACGGTCTTGAGAACCAGGAACAGCGTCTCGTCGTAGCGCTCCAACTTCGGCCGCTGGTGGGCCTGTACGGCGTCCTCGACCGCTAGCGGGTGCAGGTCGAAAACGCTGCCGACCTCTTGCATCTGCTGTTCGGTGGGCTCATGCAAGCCGATCCAGGCGAAGGCTTCTCGCCCGGCCAGCTCCAGCTCGCCGACCTTGGCCCGTGCTTCTGCATGGGTGTAAGTCCCGGACAATCGCACGCCGTCCAGGTAGATACCGCAGTCGACAACCGCCTGGTCGGCAGACAAGCCATTCGGTTGCGCATGAGGAGGCTGGTCCCGTTCAGGCCGTGCCAGAGGACGCAGTGTTTCCGGTATGTCGCGAAACGAAGGCATCCTTCACCTCCCGTCGCAGTGCGGATCCGATGAAGCCCCGGTCATGCTACGCGCCTCAGTTGGCAATTGCCTGTCCGCCGGTGCGGCTGAGCTGCTGCGATTGGGGCCGGGGTTTATCGCGCGTGTGGGTGCGCTAGTTTCGACGCGACGCGATTGGCGCATACAGCCGAAACTTCACGAGGAGCGAACCGACGTGAGCACCACACCTTTGAAGGTTGCCGTCACCGGCGCCGCCGGCCAAATCGGCTATAGCCTGCTGTTTCGTCTGGCGAGCGGTTCACTGTTGGGGCCTGACCGCCCGATCGAACTGCGGCTGCTGGAGATCGAGCCGGCGCTCAAGGCGCTCGAGGGCGTCGTGATGGAGCTCGACGACTGCGCGTTCCCACTGCTGTCGGGGGTGCAGATCGGCGCCGACCCGAACAAGATCTTCGACGGCGTCAACCTGGGCCTGCTCGTCGGCGCCAAGCCGCGCGGCCCGGGGATGGAGCGCGGCGACCTGCTGGAGGCCAACGGCGCGATCTTCACCGCGCAGGGCAAGGCACTGAACTCCGTCGCCGCCGACGACGTCCGCATCGGCGTCACCGGTAACCCGGCCAACACCAACGCGCTGATCGCGATGAGTAACGCACCCGACATCCCGCACGAGCGGTTCTCGGCGTTGACTCGTCTCGACCACAACCGGGCCATCTCGCAACTGGCCCACAAGACCGGAGCCGACGTCAGCGACATCAAGAAAATCACCATCTGGGGCAACCACTCGGCCACCCAGTACCCGGACATCTTCCACGCCGAGATCAAGGGCAAGAACGCGGCCGAGGTGGTCAACGACCAGTCGTGGATCGAGAACGACTTCATCCCCACGGTCGCCAAGCGTGGTGCCGCGATCATCGACGCGCGGGGCGCGTCGTCAGCCGCGTCGGCCGCGTCGGCGACCGTCGACGCCGCCCGAGACTGGCTGCTGGGTAGCCCGGACGGCGACCAGGACCGGGC